>DQVA01000161.1 GCA_015661965.1 Candidatus Bipolaricaulota bacterium | reverse complement strand
TGCTTGGACACCGGTACTCCCACACCACCGTCAGTCGGATCACCGAGCTGGTGTGGGAGATGGTGGAGGAGCGACGCTACCCCGCCTTCCCCCCTTCTCAGCCTATTTCTAGCTTTTCTACTAGAAGTAGTATTCGGTGGCGTTCTTCACATCTAAGATCTCACCGTAGTACTCCAGGGCAATCACCACCGGGAGGTCGGTCATCATAACATCCACCAAGCCCCAGATGAGACCGCCCCGGCCGACCACGGCCTCCAGGTCGATGAACTCCGATTCATAGGGCCCAAGGGCCACATCCATCTGGTAGAGCCTGTCCCCTGCTGGGCCGTAAATGGAGACGGTAACCGAAACAGCTACCTCCCAGGGGTTCATCACAATTACCCCGGTGGTGATGTCACCGGCTTGCGTATAGTAGGCCCCCAACCAATAGGGGACCCCAGGGTCCAACTTCGGAACCCCCTGGGAGATGGTGTCTATCGATACCACCGTTCCATCCGCCATGTACTCGAGCCCGATTATGAGCAGGTTATCGCTTTCCACTGTCGCCACCCCCCAGGAGCTGTCCTGGCGCGGCACGTAATCGCTTAGCACGTAGTAATCGGCCTCATAGCCGGTGAGGATCCCGGTTTTGCTCCATAGCAGGTTCCCCCAAGCATCGTAGACCTTGAGCAGGTAACCGGTGTCGCTGGTCATGGTGTTGAGGAGATTGACCGACACATCCTGTGAGCCAGATACGTCGTAATAGAACGCGTAGAAGTGCTGGCCGAACGAGCACAGGCCGAAGGCCAAAAGGAAGCCAAAGATCAACCCGCCGGATTTCCTCATACCTCCCCCTTCGTTCGTAGTTCCCTCACCCTACACCCGGGAGGTAGCTGGGTCAAGGGCGGGGGAGCCGCAACCGGGGCTCCCGGGCGGCCCGCGCCTCGTCCAATCGGCGCACCGGGGCGGTGTGGGGCGCTTCCCTAAGGAGCTGCGGGCTCTCCTTGGCCTCCCGGGCGATCTCCTCCAGGGCGCGACAGAACGCGTCCAGCACCTGTTTGGGCTCGGTCTCGGTGGGCTCGATCATCAGTGCCTGTTTCACGATCAGGGGGAAGTAGATGGTGGGGGGGTGGAAACCGTAGTCGATCAGGCGCTTGGCGATGTCCAGGGTCCTAACTTCCCCCCAGCCCTCTCCCGACAGCACGAACTCGTGCTTGCACAGCCGGTCGTAGGGGAGTTTGTACGTGTTTTTGAGCTTCTCCTTGAGGTAGTTGGCCGCCAGCACCGCCCCGGCTGATACCTCCCGCAGTCCCTCGTCCCCCAACGTGAGGATGTAGGCCAGGGCCCGCACCAGGACCAGGAAGTTGCCGAAATAGGGGTGCATCCGGCCGATGGACTTGGGCCGATCGTAGTCAAGCCTGAACCTTTCCCCCTCCTTCACCACCTGGGGCACCGGGAGGTAAGGGACCAGCGGCTCCGACACCGCCACCGGCCCGGCGCCCGGCCCCCCTCCCCCGTGGGGGGTGGAGAAGGTCTTATGCAGATTGAAGTGGAAGACGTCCGCCCCCATGTCCCCAGGGCGGGCCCGCCCCAGATAGGCGTTGAGGTTGGCCCCGTCGAAGTAGCACAGGCCCCCCGCCCCGTGCACGAGCTCGGTGATCTTCAGGATCTCCTCCTCGAAGATGCCCAGGGTGTTGGGCACGGTGAGCATGATCCCGGCCACGTCCTCCCCCAAGGCCGCCTCCAGGGCCGCCACGTCCACCGTGCCCCGCTCGTTGGAGGGGATGGACACCACCCGGAAGCCCACCATGGCCGCCGAGGCCGGGTTGGTGCCGTGGGCTGAATCGGGGAGCAGGATCTTCACCCGCCTTTCCAGCTCGCCTCGTTCCTGGAAATAGCGCTTAAACAGGAGCATGCCGGTGAGCTCGCCGTGGGCCCCGGCTGCTGGCTGCAACGTGATCCCCGGCATGCCGGCGATCCCCCGCAGGTACTGAGAAAGCTCCCACAGCACTGCCAGCGCTCCTTGGACCTCTTCCTCCGGGAGCAGGGGGTGAAGGCCGGTGAACCCGGCGAGGCGGGCGAGCTGCTCGTTCAGCTTGGGGTTGTACTTCATGGTGCAGGAGCCCAACGGGTAAAACCCGCTGTCCACCCCGTAGTTCAGCCGCGCCAGGCGCAAGAAATGCCGCACCAGCTCTGGCTGGGATACCTCGGGCAGCCAAGGGGGCTCCCGGCGCCGGGCCCCCTCCGGGATGAGAGCCAAAAGCTCCTCCTCCCGCCCCGCGAGGGAGGGAAGGGACACGCCCCTCCGGCCCGGAGCTCCCAGATCATAGATGGTTCCGGTCGGCAAATTACCTCCCTTCTCTAAGCACTGAAACGAACAGGGAAAGTTCCTCCGGGGTGCGCCGCTCGGTCACCGCCACCTGGAATGCACCCGTAAGGCCCGCCTTTTCCAGCTCCTCCGGCGGCAGCACGGCGATGCCCGCCTCCCGGAGCCTGCTCACCGCCCCCTCGGGATCGGGGCAGCGGATCGGGAACTCGTTGAAGAACGGCCCGGGGAGGGCGGGTTCGAACCCGGGGAGGGCGGACAGTTCCTCTGCCAGCCGGTGGGCCCGCTCAAACGACAGGAGCGCCACCCGCCTCAGGCCCTCCGGGCCCAGGGCGGACAGGTACACGGTGGCGGCCAGGGCACATAGGGCGGAGTTGGTGCAGATATTGGAGGTGGCCCGCTCGCGGCGGATGTGTTGCTCCCGGGTCTGAAAGGCCATCACGTAGCCCACCTTCCCCTCGGCGTCCACGGTCTGGCCGGAGATGCGCCCGGGCATCCGCCGCAGGTGTTCCTCGCGAGTGGCGAAGATGCCGAGGAGCGGGCCCCCAAATGAGGGGGGGAGCCCCAATACCTGTCCCTCCCCCACCACCACGTCCGCCCCGAAGCTCCCCGGCGGCTCCAACACCCCTAGGGAGATGGGGTTGACGGACACGATCAAAAACGCCTCGCCCAGCCGGTCCTTCAGGCCGGAGAGGTCCTCGATCATCCCGAAGAAGTTGGGCTGCTGCACGACGAGGGCGCATACCCCCTCGGGCACCTGGGAAAGCCGCAGGCGACCGTCCTCGCCGTAGGGCACCTCCACCAATTCCAAGCCGGCCCCCCAGGCGTAGGTGGCGAGGACCTCCCGGTGACGGGGGTTTAGGGAGCGGGGCACCAGGACCCGCCGTCCTCCCGGGGTCCGGTGGGCCATGAGCACCGCCTCAGCCAGGGCGGTGGCCCCATCGTACATGGAGGCGTTGGCCACCTCCATGCCGGTGAGCTCGCAGACCATGGTTTGGTATTCGAACATCCAGGTGAGGGTCCCCTGGGAGACCTCCGCTTGGTAGGGGGTGTAGGCGGTGTAGAGCTCCGGCAGGGAGAGCACGTACTCCACCACCGCCGGGATAAAGTGGTCGTAGATCCCCCCGCCCAGGAAGGGGATCAGCCCCTTGCCGGAGGAGGCGACGGCGAGCCCGGAAAGGTGGCGCCGCACCCAGTCCTCGTCCCGCGGGGGGAGCCCCAACGGGCGGAAACGCCCCCTTACCTCCCTCGGGATGTCGGAAAAAAGGGCCTCCACATCCTGGAGGCCCACCTCCGCAAGCATCGCCCGGATGTCCTCGGGCGTGTGGGGGATGTACTCCTTCATCCCTGTCCCCCCACCAGGGACTCATAGCCGGCCGCGTCCAGCAATTCACCCAGTTCCGCCGGATCGGCCACCTTGAGCACGAAGATCCAGCCCTCCCCGTAGGGGTCTTTGTTCACCAGCTCCGGGCTGGACTCCAAAGCCGAGTTAGCCTCCACCACCTCGCCGGCAGCGGGGGCGTATACCTCCCCCACCGCCTTCACCGACTCTACCGTGGCCACCAGCTCCCCCTTCTCCACCTTCCTCCCCACCGCGGGGAGCTCCACGAACACGATGTCGCCCAGCTCCTGTTGGGCATGGTGGGTGATCCCCACCCGTACCCTGCCATCCTCTTGTTTCACCCACTCGTGATCCTTGGTGTACTTAAGTTCTTGCGGAATCAATGCATCCTCCTTTCGCGAGATTATACCGGCTGGGGAGAACCACCCGGCCGTAGGGGGATGCTGGACCGCTAGAAGGGGACTTCCGCCTCCCGAGCAGGGGAATAGAAAGTGGCGTATTCCTTGTGGAACAGGAGCCGTACCTTGCCGGTGGGGCCGTTCCGCTGCTTGGCGATAATGAGCTCGGTCTCCGCCACGGAACTGCTCAGAGCGGGGTCATCGTAGTAGTCCGGGCGGTAGATGAACGCCACCAAGTCGGCGTCCTGTTCGATGGCCCCGGACTCCCGCAGGTCCGAAAGCTGCGGCCTTTTCGACTCCCGCCGTTCCACCGCCCGGTTGAGCTGGGAACAGGCGATCACCGGCACCCCCAGCTCCCGGGCCAGCGCCTTGAGGGTGCGGGAGATGTACGCGATCTCCTGCTCCCGGATGTCTGTCCGCACGCCGGCCTCCACAAGCTGGAGGTAATCGACGATCAGCAGATCGAGGTTGTGATCCAACTTCATGCGGCGGGCCTTGGCCTTGATGGACAGGATGGACGCCCCTGGGGTGTCATCCACCAGGATCTTGGCTTGGTGGATCCTGCCGGCGGCCTCGGCTATCTGGCCCCACTTGGCGGCCGGCAGATACCCCATGCGCAGCCGGTGTAGGTCCACCTGGGCCTCGGCGCACAACAGCCGCTCCAATACCTGCTCCTTGGTCATCTCCAGGGAGAAGATGGCCACCGTCTTCTCCTGGCGGATGGCCACGTCCCGGGCGATGGTGAGCACCAGTGAGGTCTTGCCCGTGCCCGGACGGCCGGCGATCACCGCCAGCTCCCCGGGGTGAAAACCGGACGTGAGGTCGTCGAACTTCGCAAACCCACTGAACACCGTGTCAGGGAGCCGCTCCTTGTCCTGTCGGTGCAGGGCCTCCAGGAAGTCCATGTGTTCGTGGATGAACTCGCTGATCAGGTGGTAGTCCTGGCGAGCCTGGAAGTCCGCGAGCTGAAACACCATCTCCCCCGCCAGGTCCAGGGCTCGTTCCACCTCTAGGTCCTCCCGGTAGCCGAGCTCCGCCACCTTGCCCCCGGCCTCGATCAGCCAACGACGCAGGGCCTTGGTTTCCACGATCTCCAGGTAGTGCTCCAAAGCGGCCAGGGTGGTGACCGAGGTTAGGAGTTCGCGCAGGTAGGCGCGTCCGCCCACCCCTTCCAGTTTCCCCCGCTCCTCCAGGTGGTTGGCAACGGTGACCGCATCCGGGATCTTGTTCTTCTGGAACAGGTCTAAGATCGCCTGATAGATTTCACGATGGGCGCTGAAGTAAAAGTGCCTGGGGCGCAGGCGGGATACCACCCGGGGCAGGGCCTCCTCGGGCTCCAGCAACATCGCCCCCAAGATGACCCGCTCGGCCTCCTTGTTCTTGGGGATGGGTCGGATTTCCTCATCCAGCACGTCCGGCATCGCCGCTGCATCATACCACGCCCCCCAACCCGGGGCCAAGGACAAATGCCCCGCTTTGTGGAAGACGGGGGCCCCGGCTATACTTGGCGCCAGATCACCCGTTCTGGAAAGGAGGAGAAAGTTTGGCCATATTGACAATGAAGGAGCTTTTGGAATGCGGGGTCCACTTCGGGCACCGGACCCGCAAATGGAACCCTAAGATGGCCCGCTATATCTATACCGAGCGCAAGGGGATTCACATCATCGATCTGGGAAAGACCCTGGAGCTGTTCGAACGGGCGTACAACTTCGTGCGGGAGCAGGCAGCCCAGGGGAAAGATATCCTGTTTGTGGGCACCAAGAAGCAGGTGCAGGCCACCATCGAGGAGGAGGCCCGCCGCTGTGGTGCCCATTGGGTGAACCGGCGCTGGCTGGGGGGGGCCCTCACCAATTTCGAGACCATCCGCCGCCGGGTACTGTATATGCTGGAGCTGGAGCGCAACCTGGAGGAAGGGGCGTTCGAGCGCCTGCCCTTAAAGGAGCGCATCAAGTTGGAAAAGCAGCTCGCCAAACTGCGCCGCAACCTGGACGGCCTCAGGGAGATGGAAAAGCTCCCGGGAGTCGTGTACGTGGTGGACCCCACCATCGAGGTGCACGCGGTGCGGGAAGCTAACATCCTGGGCATCCCCATCGTGGCCATCTGCGACACCAACTGCGATCCCGATCTCATCGATTACCCCATCCCGGGCAACGACGACGCCATCAAGGCTACCCGCCTCATCACCTCCCGCATCGCCGACGCGGTGATCGAGGGGCGGGAGGGGCTACAGACCGCCGAAGCCCCGGCCGCCGAGCAGGCCCCCGAGGAAGCAAAACCCGAGGAGCCGGAGGCCACCATCCCCAGCATGGACGAGATCCCCCTGGACGAAACGGAGCTGGAGGAGCACTACGAGGAGATGCTGGAGGAGCTCATCGAGGAAGAGGACAAGGAGGTCTAGGTGGAGATCACCTTGGAACTGATCAAACGCCTCCGGGAGGAGACCGGGGTGGGGATAATGGACTGTAAGACAGCCCTGGCCAAAGCCGGAGGAGATCTGGAAAAGGCCAAGCAGATCCTCCGTACCGAAGGGAAGGAGTTCCTGGCCCATGGCGGACGGGAGGCCAAGGAGGGCCGCATCGAGGCCTATGTACACCATTCGGGCAAGGTAGGGGTGCTCATCGAGGTGAACACCAACACCGATTTCGCCGCCAACTCCCAGGATTTTCGGGAGTTCATAAAGAACCTAGCCATGCAGATCGCCGCCGCAAAACCCCGCTGGGTCTCCCCCGGGGACGTGCCGGAAGAGGTGCTGGAAGAGGAGAGGAAGATCCTGCGCCACCAGGCGGAGAAGGAAGGGAAACCCCCGCACATCGTGGAGAAGATCGTAGAAGGACGCCTAAACAAGTTCTTCGAGGAGAACTGCCTCCTCAAGCAGCCCTATGTGCGTGACCCCTCCGGGAAGACCAAGGTGGAGGACCTCCTGGCGGACCTGGGCGCCAAGCTGGGGGAGACGGTGGTGATCCGCAGGTTCGTCCGGTTCGAGGTGGGAGAGGGGTGAAGGGGCTCTGTTGGAGTAGTGCGGTCCTGAAGCTCTCGGGCGAGCTTTTGGGAGGGAAAGAAGGGCCCTTGGATTACGGGGCCCTTTCCTTTTTCGCCCGGGAAATCAAGGAAGCCCGGGAGGCTGGGGTAACGTTGACGGTGGTGATGGGAGGGGGGAACATCGCCCGGGGTTCTGCACTCCCCCACATCCCCGAGACGGCCGGCCACGCCATCGGGATGCTTTCCACCCTGATAAACGGAGTCGCCCTGCGGGAGGCGCTTTCCCAGGCCGGCGTACCGAATTCGCTGTTCTCCGCGCTGCCCTGTGCGGGGGTGGCGGAGGGGGTGGACCCCTGGCGGGCCCAGGCCGCGTTGGCGGAAGGGCGGGTGGTACTGCTGGCTGCCGGCACCGGTAACCCCTTCGTGACCACCGACACCGCGGCGGTGATCCGCGCCCTGTCCCTGGGGGCGGAGGTGGTACTGAAGGGGTCCAAGGTGCCCGGGGTGTTCTCCGCCGATCCGAGCAAGGATCCCCAGGCCGAGCTGTTCCCCCGGCTCTCCCACGGGGAGTACCTGAGCCGCGGCCTTAAAGTGCTGGACCCGGCGGCGGTGCAGATCGCCGCCGAGCACGGGCTCCCCATCGTGGTGTTTCGGGCCGACCGGGAAGGGGCGCTCCTGGCGGCGTTGCGGGGGGAAGCAGGCTCCCTGATCGGCTAAGCTCCCCACCCGCCGTGCGGAAGCCTGATCGCGGATGGGCTTGCTGAGTTCCCCTCTAGGGTCCCCCAAATACCCGCGGGACCTTGAAATACCCGTCTTCTCTGTCAGGGGCGTTGGCCAGAGCCTCCCCTTGCGGCAGTGACTCCCCGGGTTCGTCCTCCCGCCACACGTTCACCTGCCCGGGCAGGGGCTCAAATGGGGGCACTCCCTCGGTGTCCAGCTCAGCGAGCTTTTGGAAGTAATCCAAAATGCGGGTGAGATCCTCCTTGAG
>DQVA01000317.1 GCA_015661965.1 Candidatus Bipolaricaulota bacterium | reverse complement strand
GGGGTGGGGGGGCTCGCTCCGGCCGAGTTCCGCCCCCTGCACTTGTTCGTCTCCGACGAGCTCTCTCAGGCCGTGGTCGATGCCCGTCGGCGGTTCGGGGAGGGGGCGGTGACCTTGGGCACGGACGGGCGGCCCGGCTGAGGGAAGCGCTGGTCCCTTGCCCCCTTGTCGCGGGACAGGCGGCCAACCCTTCCCGTCGGTACAATAAAGCAACGAGGTGATGGAGATGAAGACTTGGTTGGCTGTGGTGGTTTTGCTGGCAGCGGCAGCTGGAGGCGTCTCCCAAAGCCTATGCACCTACGCGGTGCCGGAGACCTACTTGGAGGACCTCACGTTAAGCTTTTATTACCGTCATTACGACGACCCAGCCACCCCCGGTCCCGACATCAGCTCCGGTCGGCTGTTCGTCAATTACAACACCCTTTACGACTCCCCCAGCTTCGGTTACGCCCTGACCGGAGCCGGGGAGCTTAACCTACTGGGGTTGAGGCTGGCCGGGGTGACGGGGCAGGCTTCGGCCACGGTGCGGCGGTACTGGGAGGAGGGCAAGCCTTACTTCGCGTTCGGTGGCCTCGAATCCTCTTGGGCCTCCGGTTTCGCCCTCCCCGGGGTGGAGGTGCGGGCCGGGCTGGGGTACGGCCACTTCACCGACGTCACCCCCTTGGCCAAGGCCTATCGGATCGAGGCCAAGTTGCTCCAATTGAATGCCATCCCCGCGTCACTGGACGACGAGGTGCTATTGCGGGTGGCGGAGATCATCGGGGCGGCCGCGGAATACCCCACCGTTTCAGAGCTGGTGGCCGCCATAGAGGGAGAGATCGAAGCCGCTACCGGACTCACCCTGGACGCCCGCGCCCTGCTCACCATCGAGGAGATCGTGCTGGCCACCGGGAACAAGCGGTACTGCGGCTATGCGATCCAGGCCGGGGTGGGGTACGAACTGGTGGACCCCAGGGGCGAGGCGCGGGATTTCCTCCTGACTCTCTCGGCGGACGGGGCGGTGGCCCCGGAGCCGGGATCTCAGCTCCTGCTTAGGGCCAGCCTTTCCGGGCCCTACAACATCACGGAGCAGTACACCCTCACCCTTACCGCTTCCTATGACTACCAGCTCAACGATACCACCACCTTCCGGGCCGAGTACTCCCTGCGCCAGGTGAAGCCCCTGGGGCAAGTGCCGGCCGGGGACCAGTCGGCGGCCTTCTCGTTGACCGTGAACCTGGGCCTGGCCGATGTATCTTTACAGGTCACCTTCTCCAAGGTGGCCGAGGCGCCTGGCTGGACCCAGGATTTCTTGATCTCGGTGGGGATGGACCTAAGCCCGTTGCTTTCCGAGTGGCGCGGGGGATAACCTAGCGAGCAAGCGAACGCAGGAAGGCGGCCATCGTCTCGTCGCACAGGCGATCGGCCGCCTCCTTCATCTGGAACCAGCGCACCTCGGCGATCTCATCCGGGTCCGGGCGGGGCTCCCCGAGCAGGGCCACCCGGTAAAAGAACATCAACCAATGCAGTCCGGTGTGCACCCCCACTTTGGCCCGCACCCCCAGGAGCTCCCCTACCCGACAAGGGGCACCCAGTTCCTCCTCCACTTCCCTGCGCACCGCCGCTTCCGGCGCTTCCCCGAAGGCCAGAAACCCCCCGGGCAAGGACCATAGCCCTTTGGTGAGCCCCCGTGTTGCCTTTACCAGCAGCATCTTGCCTCCCTCCTCTATCACGCCCTCCGCTACTGCCCGGGGCAAACTCCGGTGCACCGCTTCCCTCAGGATAGGGGAGGCGTCCTCCCGCCGGGGGACCTCGTCTTTGCTGATCCAGTCCCGGGGATGCTCCTTGAGCCGGGGTATGGCGAAGGCCACCCCCTCCTCCCCCCAGGGCAGCCGGTAACACACCTGATAGGAGACCGGGACCTCCTCGTCCTCACGTGGCAGGGTGAGCTGGCCCCCCCGCCGGACCGTGTACACCCGTCCGTCGTGTTCCAGATACAAGTACGCCATGCTCCGATTCTAACCCCATTTCGGTTGCGTCCCCCGGCCGGTTAGGCGACAATTCCCCGCCAATTCCGTGAACCGGTAGGTGACCAGATGTACACCATAGTGAAAAAGCGCGGGCTCGCGGATCAAATCACCGAATATGTAGTGCAAGCACCGGTGGTGGCTGGGGCGGCCCAGGCGGGTCAGTTCGCGGTGATCCGTCTGCACGAACGGGGGGAGCGCATCCCCCTCACCCTGGCCGACTGGGACGCCCAGGCCGGGACCATCACGTTGGTGGTCCAGGCCGTGGGCAAGACCACGGTGGAGTTGGAGGAGCGCTTTCATGAAGGTGATGCCCTGGCGGACGTGGTGGGCCCCTTGGGCGAACCCTCCGAGATCGAGGAGTACGGCACGGTGGTATGTGTGGCCGGCGGGGTGGGGATTGCCCCCATTCATCCGGTGGCGCGGGCGTTGAAGGGGGCAGGAAACGAAGTCATCTGCATCGCCGGGGCCCGGAACCGGGGCCTTTTATTTTGGCTCGATCGCCTGTCCGACGTCTGTGACGATCTCATCATCACCACTGACGACGGCTCCCACGGCCGGAAGGGGCTAGTCACCGAGCCCTTGAAGGAGCTGGTGGAGGGCGGCGGGGTGGCCCGGGTATGGGCTATCGGCCCTGCCATCATGATGAAGTTCTGTTCCCTTGTATGCCAAGCGGCGGGGGTGCCGATCGTGGTGTCCCTCAACCCGATCATGGTGGACGGGACCGGCATGTGCGGCGCCTGCCGGGTGGAGGTGGACGGGGTGGTCCGGTTCGCCTGCGTGGACGGGCCTGAGTTCCGGGGCGACCGGGTGAACTGGGATCTCCTCATCGCCCGGCTGGCCGCGTTCAAGGAGGAGGAGCGCTGCGCCCTGGAGCAGTTCAGGGCCGCACTGAAGGAGGCCAGGGAGTGATTCGGAAGACGCGAGTGCCCATGCGGGAACAGGATCCGGCCGCCCGGATTCATAATTTTCAGGAGGTCCCGTTCGGCTACACCCCGGAGGAGGCGATCCAGGAGGCAAAGCGCTGTCTTCAGTGCAAGAACGCCCCTTGTATCGGGGGCTGTCCCGTGGAGATCGACATCCCCCGGTTCATCGCCCACATCGCCGCCGGCGACTTCCGGGCTGCCATCCGCACCATCAAGGAGGCGAACACCCTCCCTGCCATCTGCGGCCGGGTGTGTCCCCAGGAGACCCAGTGTGAAGGGGTGTGTACCCTGGGCAAGAAGTTCGAGCCGGTGGCCATCGGCCGGCTGGAGCGGTTCGTGGCCGATTGGGAGAGGAAACGGGGCATGGAACTGCCCCCGGTGGGGGAGCCCACCGGGTTCCGGGTGGCGGTGGTGGGGTCCGGCCCAGCAGGGCTCGCCTGTGCCGTGGAGCTGCGCCGATTCGGTCATGCCGTGACCGTGTTTGAGGCCCTGCACGAGCCGGGCGGGGTGCTCATGTACGGGATCCCCGAGTTCCGACTCCCCAAGGACATCGTGCGCAGAGAGATCGCCACCCTCCAGGAGATGGGGGTGGAACTGGTGACCAACGCGGTGGTGGGGAAAGCGTTCACGGTGGACGGGCTCCTGGCCGATGGCTACCACGCTGTGTTCGTGGGCACCGGCGCTGGCCTTCCCCGCTTCTTGGGGATCCCTGGGGAGTCGCTGATCGGGGTGTACTCGGCCAACGAGTTCCTCACCCGGGTGAACCTGATGCGGGCTTATCTCTTCCCGGAGTACGACACCCCGGTGCGGGTGGGGAAACGGGTGGCGGTGGTGGGAGGGGGTAACGTGGCCATGGACGCCGCCCGCACCGCGCTTCGCCTGGGGGCAGAGGAAGTGCTGGTCCTGTATCGGCGCACCGAGGCGGAGATGCCGGCCCGGCGGGAGGAGATCCGTCATGCCAAGGAAGAGGGGGTGAAGTTCCACTTCCTGGTGAACCCGGTCCGGTTCCTCGGGGAAGGGGGGGAGCTGACGGCGGTGGAGTGCCTCCGCATGGAGCTAGGGGTCCCGGATGAATCCGGCCGCCGCCGGCCGGTCCCCATCGAGGGGTCGGAGTTCGTGATGCCGGTGGAGACGGCGGTCATCGCCATCGGGAATCAGCCCCACCCGCTCGTGCCCAGGACCACCCCGGGGCTTTCCGTCACCCGCTGGGGTACCATCCAAGCGGACGAGGACGGGGCCACCGGCCGCCCAGGGGTGTTCGCCGGCGGGGATATCGTCACCGGGGCGGCAACGGTGATCTCCGCCATGGGGGCCGGCAAGAAAGCCGCCCAGGCCATCGACCGATATCTTCGGGAGAAGGCCGCCGGTTAGGGTCCCAACACCCGCGCCGGGGTGGTGAGGTATAGGGAGAGCTCCCCCACGCGGAACACAAACTCGGCGAAGAACGCAACCCAGCCCGTTTCGGGGCGGGAGAGGGATGCGTGAAAGCCGGCCTCACCGGCGGCGAGGGGGGAAGCCCGCCAGTGGGCCTCTCGGAAATCACGCACCGGGCTTTCCGCGGTCCACAGCCGCGCTTCCAGTGGAGGCTGGCTGGCCGTCACGGCCAGGTCCACCCCTCCGGCCCGGGGGGAGAAGGAGGCCTCCAGGTGGGGGAGGGGCTCCCCCGTGGCGATCAGGCGGGCGAAGGCGGCCAATGAGTCCATCACCCGCTCCCTATCCTCTAGGCCGTGGCCGGAGTTGGGCACGATCTGGGCCAGCTTGGGATCCGGCAGGCCATGCCAATACAGGTTCAGGGCGTCCACCGGCCAGTAGGGGTCGTTGGAGCCCAAGACGATGAGCTTGGGCATGGTGTAGGCGTAGCGGTAGCTGTAGGGGTCCACCAGCCAGGCCAGGCGTGCCCCAGTGGGCGAGTGCTGGAACGCCTCGAACAGGCCCCGGTCGGTGTAGTCATGGATCATGGGGCTGACCTGCCCCCAGAACTCCTGCTGGTGGGCGAGCTGTCGCGGCATGTCCAGGATATCGAACACCATGGGGGCCATCGCCAACACCCGCTGGGGGGCCGCCGCGGCAGCGAGGTAAGTGGTCCAACCCCGCTTGGAGGCCCCGGTAACTATGAACCCCCGCAGCCGGATCCCCCAGGCCCTGTGGGCCACGTCAGCCAGCGCCTCCATGGCCGCCAAGGCGGCCCGGGTCATGGGGAACAGGAGCGGCCAATCCGGATCCCCTTCTTCCAGGTACCGCTGGAAGGTATAGGCGAGCAGGGCGTCCTCCCGCAAACCTCCAAACAGAGGTTGGACCGGCACGTTGGGAAGAACCGCCACCCGCAGCTTGGCCCTGGTCGCCAGGGACATCCCCAGCAGGGTGTCGCTCACCCCGGCATCCCCCGAGATGACTAACACCATCACATCCTCCACTGCCAGCGTAGGGGGTGTACATAGCAGCAGCGGGTGTTCCCAAGGGATCCCCCGCCAGGTCTGGGAGTGGAGCCGGATGTTTAATAGTTCCCCACTGCCGAAGGGCCTGGGGTCCCCCACCTGCCAGCGGGCTTCCCCCTCCGTCCTTTCCAGATAGGCGAAGAACTCGGTGGGGGGCCCGGCGGCCAGGGACACAACACTGAAGGCCGTCCAAAGGCCGAGGGCAGCCCAGCGCATCCGTCCCACCTTCAGTAGATCCAGCCGTGCTCGAGGCCGATCCTGGTCAGGATCTCCACTCGCTGGAGGGGGGCGGCACAAGTGGGGGGCGGGGCAACCACCCCCAGCAGGGTAGCCACCGCTCCTAACCCCATCAGGAGCTCCCCGAACTCCCCGTAACCCAGATTCCCCAGCCACCAGCCACCGCCGATGAAGAGCAAACCGCCCAGCACCACGCCCCATTTGGCGGTGCGGCAGCCCTCCAGGTCGTGGCGGGCCTTGGCGATGGCGGAAAGCCACTCCCCCTCTCCGATCCTCGGCTCGGGGTCCGCGGTCCAGTCCAGGGCTATGGATCGCACCCGGGAGATGGCCACTGCTCCTTCCACCCCGGCGGAGGTCGTGAAGTAGAGATAGAATTCATCCACCCCCACCAACTCCCCTTGCAGCTGAGTTCCATCCGTGAGGACGAGGGTATCCGCCGCCACCGCTGCCACCGCGGTCAGGAAAGCTAAGGCCGCCAAGCTCTTTCTCATCGCGATTCCCTCCTTGTAAGGCCGCGCAGGGCATCCCAGGCGCCCAGGATGAGGACCGCCCACACCAGGCCCCACGCCGCCAACAGCCAGCGCCGTGCCACCACCATGACGGGCTCACTATAGGCAACCCGGGAGATGGAAGACAACCCACGCATGCCTCCAGGGGCGGTCGCATGTCAGCTGCCCCGGTGTCCATTGCCACCTGGGCTTTGCCCTCGGCGGACGCTGTTTTTTGAATAGGGTGAAGGTGATTCAGGTGTGCTCGTCCTCAGGGGGCCGCGGCCCGGCCGGCGAACTGCAGTTGCCACAAGGCCCAGAACAGGCCCCGCTTCGCCAGCAGCTCCTCCACCGTGCCCTCCTCCACCAGTCGCCCCTCGGACAGCACCAGCACCCGGTCGGCATTCCTGATGGTGGACAGCCGGTGGGCGATGGCCAACGCGGTGCGGCCGGCCATCAGCCGCTCCAGGGCCTCCTGCACCTGGGACTCGGTATGGGAATCCACGTTGGCCGTGGCCTCGTCCAGCACGATCAGCTTGGGCTCGGCGGCCACCGCCCGGGCGATGGAAAGGAGCTGCCTCTCCCCTACCGAGAGCCGGGCGCCCCGTTCCCGCACCTCGGTGGCATATCCCTGCGGGAGCCGCTCCACCACCGGATGGACCCCGGTGGCCCGGGCGGCTTGTTGCACCTCTCTGCCGTCCAGCCCTTCGTCCCACAACCGGATATTCTCCTCCACGTTTCCCGAGAACAGGAACGCCTCCTGGGGCACCACCGCCAGGTGCCGCCGTAGGGAAGGGAGGTCCAGCTCCCGGATATCCAGCCCATCGATCAGGATCCGGCCCCGCTGGGGGCGGTAGAAGCCCAGGATCAGGTTCACGATGGTAGATTTTCCCGAGCCGGTGGGCCCCACCAGGGCCACCCTCTCCCCCGGAGCCACCCGGAACGAGACCCCCTTCAGCACCCACTCCTCGTCCCGGTAGGCAAACCACACATCCTGGAACTCGATTTCCCCTCGCAGCACAGGGACCCTTCGCTCCCCGGAGGGCTCCTGCGGCTCGTCCAGGAGCTGGAAGATCCGCTCCGAGGCGGCCATGGCCGACTGAAGGATGTTGTATTTGTCCGACAGGTCCGACAAGGGCTGGAACAACATGCGCACATAGCTGGTGAACGCCACCAGGGCCCCCAACGTGAACACGCCCCCCAGGACCCCTCGTCCCCCGTACCAGATGAGCAGAGCCAAGGCCAGCGTCCTCATCACCGAGATGGCAGGGCCGAACACCCCGTACACTACCACCGACCGCATCTGGGCCTGGAAGTAGCCCCGGTTTATGTCCTGGAATGCCTTGAGGGAGCGGAGCTCCTGGCGGAACAACTGGATGATGGGCATCCCGGAGATGGCCTCGGCCAGGTACGCGTTCAGCCGGGCCAGCTTGCGGCGGGCCTCCCGGTAGGCGGCCCGGGCCCGGGTGCGGAACCAGAAGGTGAGTGCCAAAAGCGGCGGCCCGAACGCAAGTAGCAGCAAAGTGAGCCGGGCGTTCAGCCGGAACATGATCGCCAGCACCCCGGCCATCATCAGGGCATCCTGCACCAGGTACACCACCACCTGGGTGTACATCTCGTTGATGGCGGCCACATCGTTTGTGGCCCGGGTGACCAGCCGTCCCACTGGTTGGCGATCGAGGAACGACATGGGGAGCCGCAGCACATGGGTGAAGATGGCCCGTCGCATGTCGAACATGATCCGTTGCCCCGCGTACTGCAGGAGGTACACCTGCCCATAGGAGAGCCCGAATCGGAGCACGAGCAAGCCCAGGAGTCCCAGTACCAAGAACAGCAGGATCCTGATCTCCTGGCTCTTGAGGGCGAGGAGGTCCCGAGCGGGGAGCCCCCTCACGTCCTCGGCCCGGGCCAGGAACCCCTGGGAGATCCTCTGGAAACGATCCGGATAGCGGGCTGCCACCGCCGCTCCGGGCCCCTCCAGGGGCAGGAGCAGGTAGCGCCCCTCCACCGCCCCGGCCGCTTCCAGCCGTTCCCGCACCTCGGGGGACAGGGCCGCCGCCCGCACTAGAAATCGGCCTTCCCCGAGGGCGATGGCGCCTGGAGCTGGGGGGGTGGCGGTGTCGACCACCAACCAGGGCGGGGTGAGCACCGAGTCGATGGCCAGCTTGGTGATGTAGGGAAGCGCCAGCTCCACCAGGGTGATCCCCCCGGCCAAGAAGAAGGCGGCCACGAATAGCACCCAATATGGCCGCAGGTAGCAGAGCATCCGCTTGAGGAGCCGTACGTCCACGGCCTTGCCGAGCCGGTCCTCTTCCAGGAAATCCGCGGCCGAATGATGACGGGGCATGTCAGCTCACCAAGGCTTGCTGGAGTTCGTGCAACCGGGCGTACAGGCCCCCCTGGGCGACCAGCCGCCGGTGATCCCCTTGCTCGAGGATCTCCCCGTCCTGGAGGACGATGATCCAGTCCGCGTCCCGCACCGCCGAGATGCGGTGGGCCACCACGATGGCGGTGCGGCGGGCCAACACCCCCTTGAGGTTCCCCAGGATCTCCTCCTCCACCCTGGCGTCCACCGAGGACAGCACGTCGTCCAGGATCAGGATGGGGGGGTCCAGGATCAGGGCGCGGGCGATCCCCACCCGCTGCCGTTGCCCGCCGGACAGGGCGATCCCCCGCTCCCCGACCAAGGTGTCCAGGCCGTCCGGGAAGGAGGCGATCTCCTCGGCCAGGCCGGCCAGCCGCGCCGCTTGCCACACTTCTTCATCGGTGGCCTCCGGTCTTCCGAAGGCGATGTTCTCCCGGAGGGTGGCCGAGAACAGGAACACGTCCTGGGGGACCATGCCGATGGCCCCCCGCAGCTCCGTGAGGTTCAGCTCCCGGATGTCCACCCCGCCCAGGAGCAACGTGCCCGGGGGCGGATCGTAGAGCCGGGGGATGAGCCGCACCAACGTGGACTTCCCTGAGCCGGTGAGCCCCACTATCCCCAGGGTCATCCCCTCCTCCACGGTGACGCTGATCTCCCGCAGCACCGGCCGCTCCTCCCCTGGGTAGGCGAAGCTGAGTTTCCGCAGCTCGATGCGGTGGGAGCGGGGGAAGGGCTTGGGGCGGGGCGGGGATTTTATGTCGGGCTGGGCGGAGAACAGTACCTGAATCCGGCCCATGGAGGCCGCCCCCCGCTGCAGCAGGTTCACGATCCAGCCCAGGGCCATCATGGGCCAGATGAGCATCCCCAAGTAGCTGGTGAAGGCCACGAAGTCCCCCAGGGAGATGCTGGCCGTCAGCACCGCCCGGCCGCCGAACCAGAGCACGATCCCGGTGCCCAACCCGGCCAACAGGCCGATCAACGGGCGGAACACCCCCCACACCCGCACCAGGGCCATGTTCAGCCGGATGTACTCCAGGTTGTCCTCGGCGAACGCGCGCCCCATCCCCCCCTCCCGGGCGAACGCCCGGATCACCCGGATCCCGGAGAGCGCCTCCCGCACCCGCTCGGTGAGCCGGGCGAAGGATGCCTGCACCTGTTCGAACCGGCGGTGGATGAGCCGGCCGAAGCCCAGCACCACCAGGGTGAGGAAGGGCAAGGGGATGAAGGCCAGTAGCGTCAGCCGGGGGGAGATCCCGATCATGGCCGCCAGGGCGAAGGACACCATGATCAGCGTGTCCGCGGCCAGCAGCACCCCCATGCCGCAGGCCCGCCGCACTGCTTCCAGGTCGTTGGTAGCATGGGCCATGAGGTCCCCGGTTGAATGGCGGGCGTAAAAGGAGGGGGACAAGGTGAGCAGGTGTCCGAACAATCGGTTTCGCAGGTCCCGTTCGATCTTGCGACCCGCCCCGAACAGGAAATATCGCCACAGGAACCGGAACACCAGCACCGTCCCGGCGATCCCCACCAGGTACATGGCATAGCGAGGCAGGTGCTCCCCCACCCCCAGCACCAAATCGTCCACCGCTGCCCGGATGATCAAGGGGGTGACAAGTTGGGCCATGTCCACCAGGAGCAGGGCTAACACCCCGAGGAGGAGCCAACCCCGGTAGCGCCAGAGTTCCCGCAGGATGCCGCGCATTGCAAAGGGGCATTATAGCCAAGCGAATACGCGATTCCCACGGGATTTATCTTGTTCGCCGGAGCCGCAGGGGCTACCATGGCTGTGGAGGTGGAACATGGCGGAACGAGAGATGCAGGTAGCGGCCGATCCTCAGACGAGGAAAGGCGTGTATGCCAACTTAGCGGTTATTTCGCATCAGAAAGAGGAGTTTGTGCTTGATTTTTTGTTGGTCGATCCCCGCACCCAGACCCCAAAAGGGGGGCAGGCGCTGTTGGTTTCCCGGGTGATCTTGTCGCCCAGCCACATGAAGCGGCTGTATCAGGCGATCGGGGAGAACATAGAGAAATACGAGCGGAACTTCGGGAAGATCGTGCTCCCCCCCAAATTAGGGTGAAGAAGCGTCCGCTGGGAAGCCTGTCGCGTGGGGCATAACGGTCCTACTGCGGCTTTTCACCCATCCCCGGTCCGGGACGCCCAGCGAGGAGGGGCCAGCCGGGCTGGCCCCGTTCCCGTTTGGTAAGCCCGTCAAAGCTGGCCCTGCGCCCCCAATTCCCGGGTGGTTCCCACCCGGACCTGCAGGATCCAGTGCGGCCCTGAATGCCCCTCCGCGGCGGGGCTAGCGCTCCCAAGGGCGGGGGGCCTCCTCCAGCGCGGGGGGTGGCCCCAGGATCTCCGCAAGCAAGATCCCCACCCGGGGATCGTCCCGCAGGATCCGGCGGATCGCCTCCGTAACGCTCCCCTGGGAGGCCATCTATGCACCCCCACTGGGCTCGCCGGTTATCGGGGATTCCCCCGGCCCGGCAGTGGGCGGGGTCTCCTCCCGGGCCAGGCCCTCCCGCATCTTGGTATCCGCCTGAATGTTCTTCAGCCGGTAGTAGTCCATGACCCCAAGCTGCCCCTTCCGGAACGCCTCGGCGATGGCCCTGGGGATCTCTGCTTCGGCCTCGATCACCGCCGCCCGGCGTTCCCAGACTAGCGCCTTCATCTCCTGTTCCCTCGCGATGGCCATGGCCCGGCGCTCTTCGGCCTTGGCCCGCGCCACCTTGAGGTCGGCTTCAGCCTGGTCGGTCTGGAGCTGGGCCCCGATGTTCTTGCCCACGTCCACGTCGGCGATGTCGATGGACAGGATCTCAAACGCTGTGCCGGCGTCCAACCCCTTCTCCAGCACCTTCTTGGAAATGGCGTCCGGGTTTTCCAATACCTCCTTGTGGGAGTTCGCCGAGCCGATGGCGGACACGATCCCCTCGCCCACCCGGGCGATCACCGTCTCCTCGGTGGCCCCGCCCACCAGCCGCTCGATGTTGGCCCTGACCGTGACCCGAGCCACGGCGAACAGCTGAATCCCGTCCTTGGCCACGGCGCCGATCTTTGGGGTCTCGATCACCCGGGGGTTAACGGACATGGCCACCGCGTCGTATACATCCCGGCCCGCCAGATCGATGGCCGCCGCCCGCTGGAAAGTCAGGGGGATGTCCGCCTTATCGGCCGAGATCAGGGCGCTGATCACCCGCCCCACGTTCCCCCCGGCCAGGTAATGTGCCTCGAGATCCGCCACCGAGGGTTTGAGCCCCGCTTTCCAGGCGGCGATCATGGGTCCGATCACCTTATGCGGGTTCACCTTCCTCAGGCGCATGCCGACGAGGGTCATAGGCCCCACCGGCACCCCGGCCGCCAGGGCGGAGATCCACAGCCCCACCGGCACGAAATAGAAAAACAGCCATAGCAACACCAACGCTAAAACGGCGATTACGATTCCCGTGATCATCACTCCACCTCCCTAGCCTGCCTCACTACCTTCCGAAACCCCTCGTCTCGGACGATTTCGATGGGCGTCCCCTTTGGCAGAAAGCCCTCCTCACATATTACATCCATCCGCTCTCCCGAGAATTCCCCCGCCCCCACCGGCCGGAGGTCGGTGACGGCCACACCCTGGCGTCCAACCCAGTGGCTTTCCCGCCTCAGGCCTCCCCGGTCGGTGACCCGGGAGGTGATGGCCTGCTGCAATACCACCCCGCCCAGGCGCAGCTTCGTCCGCGGGAGGCGCGCCAAAAGCACAAAACTCCCCACGATGGCCACCAGCAGCGCCAGCGACACGGACACGATGGCCGAGATGACCTGCCCGGCCTCGGTAAACGGCCCCACCATGGAGTTGTAAAACCCCAGGCCGATCAGCACCAGCCCCACCAGCCCGGCCACGCCGAAGTCAGTGGCGGTGAACACGAACACCTCCAGCGCGATGGCCATCATCCCCCCGAGCAGGAACAGGATAGACTCCCAGCCGGCCAAGCCCACCATGAAGTGGGCCCAGAAGAAGGCGGCCAGGGCGGCCAGGCCCACCGTGCCCGGAAGGCCGAACCCCGGGATCAAAAGCTCCCAGATCAGCCCCACCAAGGCGATCAAGATCATGAGCCCTGCGATCTCCGGCCGTGTGAGGAAATCCACGGCCCGGTCCACCCAGCGGTAGTCGAATCTGACGAGGTCGGCCCCGGCCAGGCCCGCCAAGCTCAGGGCATCCTCCAGGGTGGCGGCCTCCCCGTCCGAGTAGCCCCATGCGGCGGCAACCGCGGCTGTAAGGGTGAGGAGTTTACCCGTCTCCACCAGCCCTTCGATCTCCACGTCCCGGTCCACCATCGCCTCCGCCACATCCGGGTTCCTCCCCCTGGCCTCGGCGGTGGCCCGGAACAAGGCTCGCACCGCCGAGATGATCTTCTCCGGCGCCTCCTCCAGCCTCCCGGACTGGTCGAAGTACACCGGGGTGGCCGCCCCCAGCACCCCGCCGGGGGCGAAGTAGATCCGCTCGCAGGCGATGGCGAGGAGGGCTCCCGCGGAGTAGGCCTCCCGGTCCACGTAGGCGATGGTGGGGAGGGGGGCGTCCATGATCCAGTCCCGGGCGGAGATGGCGGCGTCTAAATACCCCCCGGGGGTGGAGAAGCGGATTACACATCCGTCCGCCCCGGCGGCGGCCGCCTCGGATAGGCCCTTCCTGAGATAGGAAACGGTGCCCGACCCGATCTCACCCTCGATGGACAGTACCCATACCTGCCCCCAGGCGAGGAGCCCTACCCCCAGCAGCCATACCAGTAATATCCGTACCCCCTTCATGAGTTTCACCGCAATCATCCTATACCCAGGCGGGCACCCCCGTCAACCCAGTGGCGGCCGGCCGGGATTCGGGGTGTAATGGGAGCATGAACAGGGAGCTCGGCTTGCCATGGGCGGGGAAGGGGGAGCTTTTCTGCCGGGTGTGGGCCCCGGAAACCCCTCGGGGGGCGGTGGCCATCGTTCACGGCTATGGGGAGCACTCCGGCCGCTACCGGGACTTCTCGGCTTGGCTTTCCGAGCGCGGCTGGCTGGTGGCCGCCTGCGACCTCCCCGGCCACGGGAACAGCCCGGGGAGACGCGGGCACATCCGCTCCTTCTTCGACTACCTGGCGGCCGTGGACGCCCTGCTTGCGGAGGTCCGCCGGGCCGTCCCCGCTCTCGTGTTCCTTCTGGGCCACTCGCTGGGGGGCCTGATCGCCGCCCGCTATCTAGAGCAAGGGCCGCAGGCCGTCGCCGGGCTGATCCTCAGCTCGCCGTTTTTCGGGCTGGCCCTGCCGGTGCCGGCCTGGAAGCGGGCCTTGGCTCGGGGGCTGTCCCGACTATGGCCGGCCCTCTCCCTTCCCTCCGGGATCAAACCGGAGGATCTCAGCCACGATCCGCAGGTGGTGAAGGCCTATCGGGGGGACCCATTGGTGCACCGGGTCGCCACCGCCCGCTGGTTCACCGAGATATCGGCCGCTCAGGCCGCCGCGCTGCGGGAGGCTCACCGGATCTCGGTGCCGGTGTTGATCATCCAGGGAGGTGAAGATCGCCTGACGGAGGTGGCCGCCACCCGCCGGTTCGCTGCCCGCTGCGGGACCCCGGACCTCACCCTTCGCCTTTACGCTGGTTTTTACCACGAGACGCTGAACGAGCTTGGGAAAGCCCGGGTGTGGCAGGGGCTTTTAAGCTGGCTTGAGGAACGGGGAGGTGGTAGGGGTGGATGAGAAGGGGATGGTGGTGATCGCTTCTTTCGGCCGGCCTTGGGAGGCGCAGCTCGCCAAGGCGCGGCTGGAGGCGGCGGGGATCCGGGCGTTTCTCCTGGACGAGCAGGTGATCTCGGTGAACCCCTTTTACTCGCCAGCTCTGGGCGGGGTGAAACTGGCGGTGGCGGCCCAGGACGCCGCCCGGGC
>DQVA01000149.1 GCA_015661965.1 Candidatus Bipolaricaulota bacterium | reverse complement strand
TCCAGGTCGTAGAACCCCCGCTCCTCCCGGTCAAGCAGGTGCACCACGAAATCGCCGTAATCGAGGAGGACCCACCGCCCTTCCGCCATCCCCTCGACGTGCAGGGGCTCCAGCGGCATCTTCTCCAGGAGCTCTTCGGCGATGGCCCGCACGTGGATCGGGTTTTCTCCCTCGGCGATAAGGAAAAAGCTGGTAGGGATACTGGTCTCCCTGAGGTCGATCAGTACCGGACGACCACCCTTCTTGTCCTCGATCAGCCGCCGGGCCCTCAGCAACAGGTCCTGCTCAGGACGGGACATGGAACCCCTCCCCCAAGATGAGGACTACGTCCGCCCCGGCCGGCCAACCCCCGAGCCGGTCCATGCCGAACTGGTCCGCTCCCAGGACCTCCACCGACACCGGCAAGAGCTCGGCCACCCGCGCGGCCTTCTCCTCCGCCCCGGGGGCGTAAACCACCAACGTGCGGGAGTAGATCCGATCCGCATTCCCTAGCCCCAGCACCGTGAACCCCAAACCGATGAGCCAGGCCCGGGTATCGTGGGCGAGGAACCGTACTCCAGCCCCGTTCAGTACCACCACCTGCACCTCGGCCCGGATGAGAGGCCGCCTCCCTTGGTAGAGGGAGACCACCAGCTGGCGCAGCCGCACCAGGTCCGGCCGCTCCCGCCCTGCGGGGTCGGCATGGGGATAAGCAGCGAACACCACCTGGTCCTCCGGGACGGACCGGAGCCTGCGGGCCAGGGCGAGGACGTCCCAGGTGGTGAGGTTGGTGACCACGTGTTCGCTGGCGACCTTGGCCAGGGTGCGCCAGCGGGACCAGGGCAGGGCCCGCAACTTCGCGAGCAACGCCCGCAGGAACTTGCCGGTGCGGACGACCCGGCCCGGCTCCGGCCCCTCGGCCCGATAGCGCAGGTACTGCAGGGCCGTCTCGCCGTCTAGGACCTGAAGGCCGGGGTGGATGTCGATCTCCAAGCCCTGTGAGCGGTCGGAATAGCGCAGCCGGGCCTCCACCATCACCTCCACCCCCTCCACCGCGTCCACCAGCGCGCCGAATCCGGCGAAGTCCACCTGTACCTGATAGGGGAGGGGGATCCCCAGCAGGAGCTCCAGCCTCCGGGTGAAGGCGGGGAGATCCCCCCGATAGAGGGCGTAAAGCGGGGCCCAAGTCCCATCCTCCTGGGGCAGCTCCAGCTCCCGGGGCAAGGTCAGCCACACCGCCCGGCCCTCCGGGGACAGGCTGGCCACCCCCACCAGGTCCGCTTGCACCTGGCCTTGGGCTCCGTTGTCCAGGCCCACCACCAATACATGTACCCACTCCCCCCGGGCCAGGGCCCGCTCCACCTCCGTCTGGGAGTACAGGAAGAACAGGCCCACCGCCACCCCGATCAGGACCGTCCCGGCTGCGATACCCATCCAGCGCATGACAGGCTAAGGTAGCGCAAATAGGAGCCTCCCGTCAAACCGCGTTGACATCGAAGGGTGCCCCCAATATTTTCTGCCCATGGACCCATACGTGGCGTTGGCGCACCGCGCCATCGAGGAATACGTGCGGCGGGGGCGGGTGATCGAGCCGCCACCGGACCTGCCGCCGGAGCTCCTCTCCCGCCGGACCGGGGCGTTCGTGTCCCTGAAAAAACAGGGGGAGCTCCGGGGCTGTATCGGTACCTTCCTCCCCACAGAGCCCACCTTGGCCCGAGAGATAATCAAAAACGCCATCCACTCCGCCACCCAGGATCCCCGGTTTCCCCCGGTCCGGCCGGAGGAGCTCCCCCAGCTCTCCGTGTCCGTGGATGTGCTGTCGACACCGGAGCCGGCCAGCGTGGAGGAACTGGACCCCAAGCGGTATGGGGTGATCGTGGAGGCCGGTTGGCGGCGGGGCCTTCTCCTCCCCGACCTCCCCGGGGTGGATACGGTGGAGGAGCAGCTCCGCATCGCCAAGCTCAAGGCCGGCATCGCCCCGGACGAGCCCTGCCAGCTATACCGGTTCACGGTGGAACGCCATACCGAATGAGGGTCACCGTCCATACCTTGGGCTGCAAGGTCAACCAGTATGAATCCCGCCTGATGGAGGAGCAGCTTGCCGCCCTCCCCGGGGAGGGGGAGGTAATCCTGGTTAACACCTGCACCGTCACCGGGCTGGCCGACCGGAAGGGGAGGAAGCTGATACGGAAGCTCCGGCGGGAGCACCCGGATGCCCTGATCGTGGCGGTGGGCTGCCAGGTGGAGGCGGCCAGGGAGCAGCTCCTGGCGGCAGGGGCGGACCTGGCCCTGGGAAACCGGGACAAGGCCAGGATCGGGGAGTTGGTGGCCGCTTTCTTGCGGGGAGGACCGGTGCCACAAGGGGATTGGCTTCCCCTTGCCGCGGAGCGGATCCGAGAATTCCCCCGCACCCGGGCGCTGCTCAAGGTACAGGATGGCTGCAGCGTAGGCTGCACGTTCTGCCGCACCTTCCTGGTGCGGGGCCCACTGCGCAGCAAGCCCCCCACCGTGGCCCGCGAAGAGGCGGATGAATTGGCCGCCGCCGGCCACCGGGAGATCGTGATCGTGGGGATAAACCTGGCCCAGTACGGGCTGGACCTGCCGAGGCGTCCCTCCCTGGCGGGGCTCCTGCGCGAGCTGTTGAAGGTCCAAGAAGTGAGATACCGGTTAACCTCCCTCAACCCGGAGGGGGTGACCGAAGAGTTGATTGAGCTGTTCGCCGGGGAGCCCCGCCTGTGCCCCTATTTCCACCTCCCCTTGCAGTCCGGGGACGACCGGGTGCTCGCCTCCATGGGCCGTCCCTACACGGCGGCGGAATACAGGGAGGTGGCCCAGGCCATACTCTCCCGGGTGCCCAAGGCCACCCTGGGCACGGACGTGCTAGTGGGCTTTCCCGGGGAAGACGAGCGGGCGTTCAGGAACACCCTCGAACTTCTGGCAGGACTCGTCCCGTTGAACCTGCACATCTTCCGGTTCTCCCCCCGGCCCGGCACCCGGGCGGCCCGGTTCCCCGGCCAGGTCCCGGAGGGGGAAAAAACCCGGCGGGCGGCGACCCTCGCTGTCCTGGGCCGCAACTGGGCCGACCAGGCGGCCCGCCGGTTCCTGGGGCAAACCCTTAAGGTGGTGCCCGAATACGAAGAGGGCGGGCTGTGGTGGGGGCATGCGGAGAACTACCTCCCGATAGGGGTGCCCGCCGACCGGGTGGAACCTGGTAAAATCGTGTCGGTGCGTATCCGCAATGTGCGGGAAGGGCGCGCCGTGGGGGTGATCGTAGATCGGCAGGAAGACAAGTGAGATCCCGCTTGGGGACCACTCTACAATGGTGGGGGTCCTAGGGCAGTACAACCGCAACCTAAAGGTCATCTCCAGTGCCTTCTCCGGGGCCCGCATCGTGGCCCGCGGGGACAAGGTGCGCATCGAGGGGGATGAGGAAGAGGTCGCCCAACTGGAACGGCTGTTCGGGAAGCTGTTGGAGGTGGTAAAGGGAGACCACGTCCTCACCCCGGAAGAGGTGCGGTACCTCATCGCCCAGGTGCGGGGAGGGGGGAACTTGGAGGGCCTGCTGACCGACGTGGTCCAGGTCACCCATTGGGGGGAGACGATCCGCCCCAAGACTGAGGGGCAGCGTCGGTACGTGGAGGCCATCCACCGGAACGATGTGGTGTTCGCCATTGGCCCGGCCGGGACCGGGAAGACGTACCTAGCGGTGGCGGTGGCCCTGGGCTACCTCAAGCGGGGGCAGGTGAAGAGGATCGTGCTCACCCGGCCTGCGGTGGAGGCGGGGGAGGAACTGGGTTTCCTCCCCGGGGACATCATGCAAAAGGTGAACCCCTACCTGCGCCCCCTTTACGACGCGATCTACGACATGATCCCCATCTCTGAGTTCGAGAAATACCTCCAGACCGGGCGGATAGAGATCGCGCCCCTGGCGTTCATGCGGGGCCGGACCCTCAATCACGCGTTCGTGATCCTGGACGAGGCCCAGAACACCACCCACACCCAGATGAAGATGTTCTTAACGCGCCTTGGGTTCGATTCCAAGGCGGTGATCACCGGGGACGTCACCCAGGTGGACCTGGAGGGACGCACCTCGGGGCTGCAAGAGGTCCAAGGGATCCTATCCGGAATTCCTGGGATCGCCTTCGTTTATTTAGATCGGCGGGATGTGGTAAGGCACCCGTTGGTGAAGGCGATCATCGAGGCGTATGAGCGCAGCGAGAAGGCACAAGAAAAAGACCCCCAAGCAAGCGGCTGATCGCCTGTCCCTGCACTGGCCAAAGCTGATTCTACTTTTGGGAACGGGATTGGCGGCCACCGCTTGGGGTTGGAGCGAGGGGAAGGCGGTGCTGACCCCCTGGCCGCAGCTCGCCGGGGGGATGGTGGGACTGATCGCGGCGGCGCTGCTGCTCGCACGGCGGCTCCCCCCGGCGGAGCAGCGGCTGGGGCTGGGATTACTGGCGGTTGGGGCGATCCTCAGCCAGCTGGGGACCATCGGTTCCCGGTATCTCCTGTTCTTCGGGGTGGCCGGGGGGATGGGGGCCATGTTCTGGCCGGAGGAGTACGCATTCCTGCTGCTCCTTCCCTTGGCAGCCTGGGCGGCCCCCGCCCTGGGGGGCGGCCCGGCCCTGGTGGCCCTCGTGTCCGGGCTCACCATGGTGGCATTGGCCAAGCGGGCTCGCAGGGGCCGGGACCTGATGTTGGCCGGGCTGGGGACGGGCTTGGCCGGGGGGATGGCGGCTGCCGCCGTCGCCTCCCAAGCCGGGCCGGTGGGGGCGGCCTTCCTGGCCGGCCCCGCCTCCGCCCTCCTCATCTGGGCCTTCCTCCCCCCGGTGGAACGATGGGTGGACCGCACCAGCCCCCTGTCCCTGGTGGAGCTCCTGAACCCAGCCCATCCGCTGCTGGAACGCCTGCGCAACCAGGCCCCCGGGACCTATTACCACTCCCGGGACGTGGCCGCCCTGGCCGAGGCGGCCGCCCGGGCAGTACGGGCTGACCCCTTGCTGGCCGCAGTGGGGGGGCTGTATCACGACATCGGCAAGCTCCTGCGCCCCCACTTCTTCGCCGAAAACCAAACCGGCACCAACCCCCATGACGAACTGGCCCCCTCCATGTCCAAGGTGGTGCTCGATTCCCATGTCAAGGAGGGGCTGGAGCTGGGACGCCGGTATGGCCTCAGGGCCGACGTGCTCAAGTTCGTAGCCACTCACCACGGCACCACCGTGATGCGCTACTTCTCCAATCAAGGGGCCGCTCAGGGGTTGTCCGAGGACGAATTCCGGTACGACGCCCCCCTGCCCGACACCAAGGAGACCGCCATCGTGATGCTGGCGGACTCGGTAGAGGCCTACGCCCGGGGCGCGGAGCGAAATGACCTGGCGGAGCTGGTGGAGCGGGTGATCGAGGATAGACGTAAGGACGGACAACTGGACCGGTCCCCCCTTACCCTGGGCGATCTGGCGCGAATCAGGCGTGCCTTCCTGGAGGTGCTTCAGGGGATGGCCCACCGTCGGGCCGCGGATTATCCTCCCCCGGGGTGATCGGATGTGCCGGAGGACCTTGCGGCGGTAAAGCGGCGAATCGAGGAACTACGGGCGGAGATCCGCAAACACGACCACTACTATTACGTGCTCAACCAACCCTTGATCTCGGACGCCGAGTACGACCGGCTGTTCCGCGAGCTACAGGAGCTGGAGGAAAAATACCCGCAGTTTGTGACCCCCGATTCCCCCACCCAGCGGGTGGGGGCCCCGCCGGCGGAGGAGTTCCGCCCGGTTCGCCACGCCATCCCCATGCTATCCCTGCAGAACTGTTTCTCCGAGGAGGAGTTCCTGGAATGGGATCGCCGGGTGCGACGGCTGTTGGGCGGGAGGCAGCCGGTGTACATCTGCGAGCCGAAGCTGGACGGCCTTTCGGTGGAGCTGGTGTACGAAAACGGGGTGCTCACCGTTGGTTCCACCCGAGGGGATGGCTACGTGGGGGAGGACGTAACCCGTAACCTGCGCACCATCCGTCAGATCCCATTGCGACTCCTCCCCCTAAATGGAAAGGCCCCCCGACTGCTGGAGGTGCGGGGCGAGGTGTACATGGAGAAGGAGGCGTTCCGGCGGCTGAACCGGGAGCGGGAGGAAAAAGGGGAACCACTGTTCGCCAACCCCAGGAACGCCGCCGCTGGCTCTCTCAGGCAGCTCGACCCGGGCATCACCGCCAGGCGCCCCTTGAAGGCGTTCTTCTACGCCCTCGGCCGGGCCGAGGGCATCACCATCCGCTCGCAGGAGGAACTCCTCGCCATCCTGTCCAAGTTGGGGTTCCCGGTGAACCCCCTATGGAAGCGATGTGAGTCCCCAGAGGAGGCGATCGCCTTCTACCACGAACTCCTGGAGCGGCGGGACGAACTCCCCTACGAGGCCGATGGGGTAGTGGTGAAGGTGAACGATTTCTCCCAGCGGGAGGCGCTGGGGGAGGTATCCCGCGCCCCCCGGTGGGCCATCGCCTTCAAGTTCCCGGCCGAGGAGGCCACCACCCGCGTCCTGGACATCGTGGTCCAAGTCGGGAGGACCGGCGCCCTCACCCCGGTGGCCATCCTGGAGCCAGTGGAGGTATCCGGGGTCACCGTGTCCCGGGCCACCCTGCACAACGAGGACGAGGTCAAGCGCAAGGACGTGCGGATAGGGGACTGGGTGGTGGTACGCCGGGCCGGGGAGGTGATCCCGGAGGTGGTGAAATCCATCCCCGAGCGCCGCACTGGAAAGGAACGGGAGTTCAGGATGCCGGATCGGTGCCCGGTATGCGGCGGGCCGGTGGTACGCCCGCCCGGGGAGGTGATCCACCGTTGCGAGAACCTGTCCTGCCCGGCTCGGATCAAGGAGGCGATCCGGCACTTCGCCTCCCGGCGGGCCGCCGATATCGAGGGCCTAGGGGAAAAGCTCGTAGACCAGCTGGTGGACAAGGGGTTGGTGCGCCGTATCTCGGACCTTTACCACCTCACGAAACAGCAGCTCGCCTCCCTGGAGCGGATTGGGGAGAAGTCGGCTCAGAACTTGCTGGAACAATTGGAGCGTTCCAAGGGGATGTCCCTGGCCAGGCTTATCTACGCCCTGGGGATCCGCTATGTGGGGGAGCACATCGCCGAGGTGTTGGCGGAGCGGTTCGGCTCCATCGACGAGTTGGCCCGCGCCTCATATGAGGAGCTGGTGGGGATCCCGGAGATCGGCCCTAGGATCGCCCAAAGCATCGTGGATTTCTTTGCCAGCCAGGGCAACCGCCGGCTGATCGAGGAGCTGAAGGCGGTGGGGATAGACCCCCGAGCCCAGCGGCCACCGGAGAAGGGGCCCCTGGCAGGGAAGGCGTTCCTGTTCACCGGACGGCTTTCCGGGATGACACGACAGGAGGCCAAACGGCTGGTGGAGTCATTGGGGGGGAAGGTGGCCTCATCGGTGTCCCGCAAAGTGGACTACGTGGTGGTGGGAGAGGATCCGGGCTCCAAGCTGGACCGGGCTAGGGCTTTAGGGATCACTACTCTGAGTGAAGAGGAGTTCAAGGAGCTGGTGGGCCGCTAGTCCCGGAGGAGGCGGCGGTAGAACTCGAGCGCTTCTTTCCCCCACTCCTCCTTGAGGCGCCGCAGAGCCCGCTGCTCCAACTGCCGCACCCGCTCCCGAGTGATGCCCAGGTCCTTTCCGATCTCGGCCAGGGTCTGGGGGCGGGCCCCCTCGAGGCCGTAGCGGCGCCTTAAGATCAACGCCTCCCGGGCGGGGAGCCGGCTCACTATCTCCAAGAGGTCCTCCCGGAACAGCTCCCTTAAGGCTTCCTTCTCCGGTGGGGGGATGGACTCGTCGGGGACGATCTCCTCCAGGGTGTCCTCCTCCCCCTCCCCGATGGGGAGGTCCAGGGAGATGAACTCCCGCAGGGTGCGCTCTACGTGCCGCACCCGTTCCAGGGTGAGGCCAGGGGCCAGGACTAGCTCCGCCCCCCCCTCGATCCCCTCCGCCCCGAAGCTGGCCTTGAGCCGCTGGAAGCGAATGATGGCCCGGAACAGGTGCACCGGCAGCCGGATCATCTGGGAGTAGCGTTCGATGGCGGCGCCGATGGCCTGGCGGATCCACCAGCGCGCATAAGTAGAGAGGCGATACCCCAATTCCGGGTCGAACCGGTCCACCGCCTCGATGAGCCCCATGTTCCCCTCCTGGATCATGTCCAGGAGGTCCATGCCGGTGTCTCCGTACTCGCGGGCGATGGCCACCACCAGGCGCAGGTGGGATAGGATGAGCCGCTCCCGGGCGGCCCGGTCCCCATCCCGCATGCGGCGGGCCAGGGTCCGCTCCTCCTCCTCGGTGAGGGGCGGGATGCGGGCCACCTCCGACAAGTACAGCCGGAGTATGTCTGCATCCTCCCGGGCTTCCTGCACCTGCTTCACCTCGCTCATGGCCTCGTGGGCGAGTGTACCCCTCCCAGTCGGGGACTTCCAAGGAACGGACTACGCTGGGCCGGCTCAGGGGGCAAGCTCAGGGGCGATCAGCCAAGAGCTGATCCGGGAAAGCCAGGCTGCCTGGGCGGCAGGGTCGGTGCCGTGGGCGGTCTCCGCGTCGTAGCGGTGTTGGGCCGCCTCCATGCGCCCCAGGATGGCGTCGGCCACGGCCGTG
>DQVA01000072.1 GCA_015661965.1 Candidatus Bipolaricaulota bacterium | reverse complement strand
AGGCCCGTTCGGCTGTCCCGGGATTCTTACGCGATCGTCAGCAAGCCGATGGAGATCGAGCTGGGACCGATAAGGCTCTCCGATTGAAGTAGGTGGGGCGCCATTAAGGTAGAGGCGACAAGCAACGACCCCTCGAAGGGCCTGTTCATCGGACTGGCGGAGGAAACGGCGGCTTCGGCCTATCTGCGGGGGGTGGAACATGACGAGTTTACGGAGATCCACCCCCAACGAAATGGAGCTGACCGGGTGGAGTATCGGCATCACCCCCGGCAGCTCCCGCCTTCCAGACCTTTTGGGTCGCCTCAACCCACGGCCCCGAGACCCGGACCCTGCAATGGACCGTCGAGCCGGGGAACTGGGTCCTTGTCCTGATGAACGAGGACGGGTCGCGAGGGATCGATATCGAGGCATCCCTGGGCGTGAAAGTCCCCATGGTGCTCGGGATCGCCGTTGGGCTTCTTGTCGGGGGATGGTGGCGCTGCTCGCCGGGGGGTTCATGATCTTCCTGGCGGTGCGCCGGTCCTGCCGTCCTGAAACGCCATAGCGAGGCCGTATGGCCGGGGTCCCGGCCGAGCTTGAGTACCCCACAACCCTGTCTAGGGATTGCCAGGAGCGAGTTTTGAACAGGCCGACCACGTGTTTCAAGGCTTTCGCCTCCGTCCAGTTCCTCCTATCACCGACCCCCGATTCATCTGGGGGGGAGGGCCCGTGGGGGGTTCGACAACCCCAGGCTTGCCGCGTTCGTGGTCCTGCCGACCTTGCTATCGATCCTCTTCTGGGTAGATCAGCCCTTGCCAGTGCGATTGGACGACACGCGGCAACGTCTATATCCTCCTTCGGAAATGGATGAACTTGTGATCGCAGGAGCGAAGCTGGTCACCCCACAAGGGGTGCGGGAAACGGACGTCCTGATCCGGGAGGGGAGGATCGCCCGGCTGGGACGGGCCCATAGGCCACGGGCGGCCTTTTCCGCACAGGGGCTGATCCTCCTCCCGGGGGCGATCGACGCCCACGTGCACTTGGCCCTGCCGGTGGCCGGCACCCGCTCAGCGGACGACTTCGCCACCGGCACCCTGGCCGCGGCCGCAGGAGGCGTCACCACTTTGATCGACTTCACCTTGGGGGCGCCCGACAAATCCCTGCCCCAGGCGATCGAGGAGCGCATCGCCCAAGCCGCCCCGGCGGCGGTGGACTTCTCACTGCACGCCGAGATGATCGGTTGGACCCCGGACCGGGCCGGGGAGCTGGCGCAGGCGGCGGAGCTGGGGGTGCGCTCGTTCAAGTTCTACCTCGCCTATGCGGACTCGGGACGGCGTACCCCGCTCGGCGTACTCAAGGCGGCCATGGAGGGGATCGCCAGGCTGGGCGGGGTGGCCATGGTGCACGCCGAGGCGGAGGAGCTGATGGTCCCCGGGAAGGGGCCCACCCCGGAGGGGCGGCCGGCCGTGGCCGAGGAGGTAGCCATCGCCGAGCTGGCCATCCTGGCCCTGAGGACGGGCTGCCGCACCTATGTAGCACACATCTCCAGCGCCGGGGGCCTGGGCGCGTACCTGGCTGGCCGGGACCGGGGCGCGCCCCTGTGGGGGGAAACCTGTCCCCATTACCTCCTCCTGGACGAAACTGCCTACTCCCGCCCCCACGGTCGCTACTTCTCGGTGACACCTCCCTTGAGGCGGCCAGCCGACCGGGCCGCCCTGTGGGCCGCCCTGGCACGAAGGGAACTGCAAGCCGTATCCACCGACCACTGCCCGTTCACCCGCGCCCAGAAGGACGCCGCCGAAAGCCCGGAAAAACTCCCCTCCGGGCTCCCCGGAGTGGAAACGCTGCTCCCCCTGCTCTACTCCGAGGGGGTGGCAAAGGGGAGGCTTTCGCTCGCTGCCCTCGCTTGGTACCTGGGGGAGGGGCCGGCGCGGGCGTTCGGCCTTTGGCCCCGGAAGGGCGGGATCCAGCCCGGGGCGGACGCGGACCTGGTGCTCCTGGATCCCAAAGGCAGTTGGACTATCACCGCGGAGGGCCTCCACATGGCCACCGACTTCTCCCCCTACGAGGCCCTCCAGGTGCAGGGGAGGATCGTGGGGGTGTTGTCCCGGGGGGAGTGGCTGGCCCGGGAGGGGGAGCTCCTCGCCCGGCCAGGCAGGGGAGAGTTCGTCCCTTGGGGGGCGAGTTGATTGCACTGGTGCGCGGCGCCGGAGACGTGGCCACCGCGGTGGCCCTGCGCCTCTTGGCGGAGGGCTTCTCCGTGGTCTGTACTGAACTCCCCCGCCCCACCTGCCTCAGGCGGGCGGTGGCCTTCGCCGAGGCGGTCTATGAGGGGGAGTGGGAGGTGGAGGGGGTCACCGGACGCCTCGCCCATTCCCCCCCGGTGGCGCGGGAGCTGCTCTCCCGGGACGTATTGCCCATCTTGGCCCCGGAGGGGGAGGCGTTGGCCCTCCTCCAGCCCGGGCTTCTGGTGGATGCCCGCATGGCCAAGCGCAACTTGGGCACCCGGAGGGGGGAGGCGCCGCTGGTGATCGGCCTGGGGCCAGGGTTCACCGCCGGGGTGGACTGCCACGCCGCCGTGGAGACCCTAAACGGCCCGGACCTGGGGCGGGTGTACCTGCGGGGTTCCCCCCTGCCGCCTACCCATGAGCCCTGCCGCATCGGGGGGCTTTCCTCAGGGCGGGTGGTGCGTGCCCCCTGGGCCGGGGTCTTCTTGGGGTTTGTACGCATCGGAGAGCAGGTAGAAGAAGGGGACCTCCTCGCCACGGTGGCCGGCGAGCCCCTGTTTTCCTCGTGCTCCGGGGTGGTGCGGGGTATCCTGAGGAGCGGGGTAGAAGTGCGGCCGGGGCTGAAGGCGGTGGAGATCGACCCCCGGGGTAATTCTGAGATCCCGTTCCGGGTGGCGGAGCGAGCTTGGCGGATCGCCGGCGGGGTGGTCTCCGCCCTGGAACTGCTCGCGGAAAAGGAGCTCTAGGGCGCGAGGTATTGGTGCTAGCGGTGGTGGCCGCGGGAGTGGGCTTCGGCGGGGGCGGCCCCCTGGGGGGCGTGCTCCTCCTGGAGCTCGCTGGGCTCAACTCGACCCTCAGCGATGCCGGGCTGCCGGCCCTGCAGCTGGTGTTCGGAGGCATGGGGCCGGAGATGGTGCAGGCCCCAAGCTACTGACGCCAAGCGGCCAGGATCTCCCCGAAGAACAGGGAGTGCAGGTCCCCTGTGGGGTAGTACTTGCTCGAGATCTCCGGGGAGAGTATGTCCTCTGGCGAGAGGGAGGTGTGGGTCACCACCCGACATTCGTAATGTAGATTACATTCGGCCAAGAGGGGCACCGGACCCGCCCTCCCCGGCGTAACCCCCAGCCCCAACGCCTCCACCTTGTCCAACTCCCGCCCGGAACGGGTGCCGCAGAACTCCAGGGCCTCCCGCAGCTCCCCGGGCCGGGGAACGCACACGGCGAAATGCCCTCCCCGCTCGATCAGGCCATGACTGTAGCGGGACGGCCGTACCAGGACCAGGAAAACGTTGCGGTACCAAACGGTGCCCAGTAGGCCCCAGCCGATGGTCATGGGGTTGGGCCGCCCCCCTTCGTCCACCGAGAGCAGGAACGCCCCACCCGCGGACAGCGTTTCCTGCACCTGGGGGAAGACCTCCCACGGGTCCACCTTCCTCATGCTCACCTCCCCACCGACCGTTCCAGCGGGGTCGGATAATAGGCCCGGAGGATCCCGCCGCCGATGAACTCCCGCAGGATGGAGGTGGCCGGGATCTCCTTCCCCTCGTAAGGGGAGATCCAGCGCAAGGTGGCAAGCAACCTCTCCGCCTCGATCCTGAGGCGCCGGTCCCGCACCTGCAGAAGCAGCGGCTCCGCCCGCGGTCGCAGCACCGCCCACTCATACACCAGGGCCGAGTTGAACATGACGTCTGCCTTCCCCTGGTAGGGGAAGATATGGCGTTTCTCCCCCCGGCGCACGTTGGGCCACAACCGCAACGTGTCCTCGGCCGAGTAGCCCCGGAACGCGGCGTCCCGCACGATCCGCCTGAGAAGCCGGGTATCGGTGGTGTGGAGTCGCACGGAACTGTCGAGGTTGAGCTGGGTGAGGGCGGATACGTAGATGTGGAATGCGTGTTCCCCCACCGCTTGCGGGAGCAGGGTCGGGTTCAGGGCGTGGATCCCCTCCGCCAGCAACATCTCGTCCCGGGCCAGCTTCAGGGTGGGGCCCTGCTCCCGCTCCCCGGTGCGGAAGTTGTAGCGGGGCAGGGTAACTTGTTTGCCGGACAGGAGCTCCTGCATGTGCCGGGCGAGCAAGGGGAGGTCCAGGGCGGAGATGTCGTCGAAGTCGGTAAGGCCCCGCCGCCGCATCTCCTCCCGGGGCAGGAAGTAGTCGTCCAGCGACACCGGATAGGGCCGGAGGCCCTGGGCGATGAGCTGAACCGCAAGGCGCTTGGTGAACGTGGTCTTGCCCGAGGAGGAGGGGCCGGCGATGAGCACTAAGCGGCGCCGCTCCGGGGGTAGCTCGGCGATGGCCCTGGCGATCTGGACGACCCGCTGCTCGTGCAGGGCCTCTGAAACCAGGATTACCTCCCGGATCCTGCCGGTGCGGATCGCCTCGTTCACCGTCCAGGCGTCGTACACCCCCAGGAGCTCCAGCCACTCCCGGTACTCCACGAACACCTGCCACAGGGCGGAGTAGTCCTCCGGGGGGGCGAGCTCGGTGGGCCGCTCCCGCCGCGGGAAGCGGAGGATGAATCCGTCATGGTAAGGAGTGAGGGCGAAATAGGGAAGATACCCGGTGGAGGGGACCATGTAGCCGAAGAAGTAATCCCGGAACCCCCCTAGGCGGTACAGGTGCAGGTGCCCGTCCTCCGCCCCCTGGGAGAGCAAGGCCGCCTTATGGGGTTTCCCTTGGGCATCAAACCAAGCCCGCGCCTCCTCGATGGATACCTGCTCCCTGAGGATGGGCCGGTCCTCTTGAACCAGCCGGCGCATCCGCCCCTCCAGGTGTTCCAATTCCTGGGGGGTCAAAGGCGGCCGGCCCGTCACCCGGCAGTAGTAGCCGCCGAACGGCACCGAGTGGTCGATGATCAGCTTGGCGTCGGGGAACAGTTCCGCCACACAGGCGGTGAGGAGGAAGCTCAAGGAACGGGTGTAGATGCGGATGCCGTCCGAGTCGGTGAGGAAGATAGGTTTCACCTCCACGTCCCGCCGCACCGGCATCGCCAGCTCCCTGAGTTCCCCGTCCACGATGGCCGCCATGGGGGGCACGGTGGGGTCGGGGTAGGCGGCCCGCACGAACGCCTCCAGGGTGGTCCCCAGCGGGCCCTCGAAGGCCCGCCCGTCTGGGAACAGGGCCTGTACTGTACGCCTGGGCTCCGCTAGCCTTACCTGGGTCATGGGGCGCGATTATACCCCTCCGCCTCGGATGAGGCGGCGCGGCGTTGACGCCCCGTTTACCACGGTTAGATAGACCGGCGGGCTCGGCCGGCTAAAGTGGAGGCAAAGGAGGAAGAGGATGATCAAGATGGTGCTGTCGATCTTCTGCCTCTTGACCTCGACGGGGCTCGGGATGGCCAGCGACATGGCTGCAGGGCAACTGATGTTCACCATCGGGGTGCACGTGGAACCGTTGGGCGAGACCGCCCAGGGATACCGGGGCGGCCGGGGTGATTACCGGGATCCGGCCTTGTTCCAGCGGCACGTGCAGTACCTCTACGCCCTCGCCGGGGTCGTGGAGCGCCACGGCGGGGCGCTGGTGGTCCAGGTCCAGTCCCCGTTCACCCAGGTGGCCGCCGATACCGGGAGCCTGGTCCTGGCGGATCTCGAGGCCCGAGGGCACGAGATCGGCCTCCACTTCCACGAGGGGGCCCACCTGGGCCCGGACCCGGAGCGGCTTCCCCCGGAGGAGTGGTGCCGCGTGATGCGGGAGGAGATCGAGCTCATCCACGCGGCGGGGGCGGAGGGGCCGATCCGCTACTGGAGCGGGGGCAACCTCTATCCCGGGATCCTGGAGGCGGCACGCTGTGCCGGCCTCGATATCTACGGCGATTGGAAGGATCCCCGGGTCCAGGCCACGGCGGCGGAGACGATCGGGGTCGTTCCCTGGCGCCCCGCCGGGGGACCCGATCCCGCGGATATGTCCCATTTTGCCGCCCACGACCCCGGTGGTGCCGTGATCTACCTCCCCGACGGGATGATCGATCCCGCCTCCTTTCAAGAGAAGCGCCGCATCGTGCGGGAGGGCGGCCCGGGGGCGTGGTTCTCCGTGCTCGCCGACTACCTGGGGCGCTCCCTCGCCGCCGCCCTCCCGGATCGGGTGAATATCTTCCACTTCACGGTGCACCCGGGGGAATTCCCCCTGGAGCTCATCGACTCCTTTCTCGCCGAACACGTGGACCCCCTGGTGGCGAGGGGAGCGGTGCGGTGGGCGACTTTCTCCCAGATGGCCGACGCCTTCAGCGCTTGGGAAGCAGACCATCCAGGCGTCGAGCCCCGCAGCGGGGCTCCCCGGGCGATGGGACAGGGAGAATGCCGCGGCTACATCACGTTCGCCGTGAACGTCCACGACTTCGTGAACGTGGACGAAAGCGCCGACACCGTCCTCCGCCTTGTCGACCTCTTCGCGCGGTACGGGGTGCGAGGCGACTTCCACCTCACCGGGCCCCAGGTGTAGGCCTACCTCGAAGGCCGTCCGGACGTGATGGAGCGACTCGTGGACTCGGGGATGACGGTGAGCTATCACGTCCGGCCCCCGGGGGAACGGGACGCCATCTGGCGGGCCTATGAGGCGCTGGTGGCCTATGCCGCCGGGTTCCTGCGCCTGATGATCTCGGAGGACATCGTCTGGCTAGTCCACCATGAAAAAGCTGGCTGGGTCAAGCGCCGAGATAGGCCTGTTTCACCTGCGGGTCAGCTCTCAATTCTTCCGCGCTTCCATGTAGGGCCACTTGGCCGTTCTTGAGGACGTAACCCCGGTCCACTACCGCCAGTGCCTCCCTGGCATTCTGCTCCGCCAGGAGCACGCTCATCCCCCGCTCGTCCCGCAGCCGGCGGAACGTCTCCAGCACCTCGGGGACGAGCTTTGGCATGAGCCCCATGGACACCTCGTCCACCAGAAGGAGCTGAGGATCGGCCATGAGAGCTCGGCCGATGGCCAACATCTGCCGCTCGCCCCCGGATAGGGTCCCGACCCGTTGCCTCCTCCTCTCCTGCAGCACCGGGAACAGGGAAAACACCAGCTCCAGGTGTTGCTTCGGCTCCCGCACGGTGAAGGCACCCAACCGGAGGTTCTTCTCCACCGATAGGTCCGGGAACACCCGTCCCCCTTCCGGAACCAACGCTAGCCCTAGCCTCACCCGCGACCAGGAGGGAAGCCCTTCAATCCTGCGGCCACGGAAGCGGATGGCCCCCCCATGCACGGGGCGCAGCCCGGCGATGGCGGCAAGGATAGTGGACTTGCCTGCCCCGTTGGCCCCGATGATGGCCACCAGCTCCCCCTCGCCCACCTCCAGGTCCACCCCCATCAGGGCGGCGATCTTCCCGTAGCCGACCACCAGGCCCTCTACCTCAAGCATCGCCTTCCCCCTCCCCGGCGCCGAGATAAGCCTCGATGACCTCGGGGTCGCTGGCTACCTGGGACGGCGTCCCCTCGGCGATCACCTTTCCCCGATCCAGAACGGTGATCAGCTGGCAGATGTCCATGACGAACGTCATCCGGTGCTCCACCAAGGCCACCGTCATCCCACTCGCCACGATCCGCAGCACCAACTCCTTGAGCCTAGTGATCTCCTCCTCGGTGAGCCCGGCCGCCGGCTCGTCCAGCAGCACCAGCTTTGGCTCCAGGGCGATGGCCCGGGCGATCTCCAGACGCCGCTGCAGCCCGATGGGCAGGGCAGCCGCCCCGACATAGGCCCTTTCCGCCAAACCCACGAATTCCAGGATCTCAAGGGCCTTTCGCTTGGCCGGTCCGAACGGCTTGAACGGCCCAAGGCCATAGTAGTTCCGGTGCCCCCAGGCTACCAAGACGTTCTGCAGTACGGAGAGATCTGTGAAAGGTCGCACAATCTGGAACGTGCGCGCGATTCCCAGGCTCACCACCCGATGCGGCTCCAGGCCGTCTATGCGCCGGCCGCGAAAGTGGATCTTTCCTCTGGTAGGCTTGAGGTAGCCAGTGATGAGATTGAACACGGTGGTCTTGCCGGCCCCGTTGGGGCCGATGATCCCATGGATCTCTCCCTCTCCCACCACCAGGTTCACTCCGTCCACTGCCCGCAGGCCGCCGAAGTCTTTGGTCAGCCCCTCGGTGACGAGCAAGCTCACGGCATATCCTCCGCCTCATGACTGACAAGCCGCCCCCGGAGTCGCTCGAAGCCTTTCACGAGGAAACTCCCCCGGCCCAGGAGGCCCATGGGCTGGAACAGGATCATCAGGGCTAGGATCCCTCCGGACACCAGCATCCGGTAGTTCTGGATCACCCGCAGCCCCTCGGGCAGCATCTGCAGCACCAGTGCCCCGAATACCGCTCCCCGGATGGTGCCCATCCCCCCCAGCACCAACATGGCCAGGATGTCGATGGACCGGTCGAACCCGAAGTTGTCCGGGAACACCGAGCCCACGTAGTGCGCCCACAGCGCCCCGGCGATCCCGGCGTAAGCGGAGCTAATGGCGAATGCATAGATCTTAAACTTGGCCACGTTGATGCCCATGGCCTTGGCCGCCACCTCATCCTCTCCGAACGCCTCCATGGCCAGCCTCCCCCAGGTCCGGGAGAAGTAGAAGCTAGTGAGGATAGTCAAGATCACGAACAGCAACGTGAGCCCGAAGAAGCCGGCCGTGCCCAAGGGGTGACCGAAGAACTCGGGCATGGGGATCCCCACTATTCCCATGGAGCCCCCGAAGAATGAGAAATATCTGAACACCGAACCGACGATGAAGTTGAGGCCGATGGTGGAAAGCACCAGGAAATCGTGGGACACTCGCAGGCTGGGGAGCCCCAAGAACACCCCCACCAGGGTGGTAATGCCGACCACGCACGGGAGGGCGGCCCAGAAGCTGAGGCCGAACTTCACCGTGAGGATGGCTGAAGCGTAGGCCCCGATGGCGAAGAAAGCGGCATGCCCCAAGGACACCTGTTTGGCGTAGCCAGTGAGCACGTTAAGGCTGACCGTGAGGATCATAAAGATACCGGTGAACGTGCCCACGGTGAGGATGTATCCGATCGGCATCTAAAGCCTCCCGAACAAGCCCTTGGGCCGGAACATGAGGACCAAGATCAGCACCAGGAAGGCGATGGCGTCCCGGGGAAACTCGAACCACTCCAACGACCCCAGAAATGTCTCCACCACCCCCAGTAGCAGCCCAGCCAGGATGCAGCCCCTGACGCTGCCGAATCCACCCAGCACCACCACCACAAATGCCTTGTAAGCTACCACGTGGCCCATGGTTGGGTAGACCATGTTGCGGTAGAGGGCCATGAGCACCCCAGCGGCCCCAGCCAGGGCCGAGCCCAAGAAGAAGTTAAGTGCTACCGCCCAGTCCACGTTTACCCCCATCGCGCCGGCCATCTCCAGGTCCTGGGAACATGCCTGCCAGGCCAACCCTACCTTGGTCCGGTTCAGGATGAGGTACAGGGCGATGAGGAAGGCTGCGGTGAGGATCAGAATCAAAAGCTGTTTAGAGGTGATGACAAAGTAGGGTGTGATCAGGGTGGGAAGGCCGGGCTTGGCTGGGAAGGAATGCTGGTAGGGCCCGGCCACCAGACGGAATAGCTCGTTCATGGCCGTGAAGATCCCGATGCTCACGATCAGAGGGACGATCCTGGATCTGCGGAGCGTGTAATAATACACCCCCCGGTAGATAAGCACCCCGGCCAGGCCGGTGGTCAGCATGGCGATGGCCAGCGCCCCCCAGAAATTAGGGGTGAGGTGCTGCAAGACGGACAATGCTATGTACGCCCCCAGGGCGTAGATCCCGGCGTGGGCTACATGGAGGATTTTGAGGATCCCGTAGACCATGGTCAGCCCCACTGCAATGAGGCCGTAGGTTGCTCCCAGGACCAGCGCGAAGATCAGCTGCTGCAGGACCGCCACGGTCTACGGGATCCTTTCAGGATTCTAGCCGATCAGAGCCCCGGTGGGATGATGATCGTGGGATCGGTGTAGGTGTGGAAAAAGTGGAACGCGCCCCCTTGGACGATCTGCACCTCCACCGGCCGGATGGCCTCCCGGCCTAGGAAGGCGTAGAAGGGCCCGGTGACCACGTCGTCCATGTGGCGGATGCCGTTGATGGCGGCGGCGATGTCCTCTGGGTCAGTGCCGACCTGGGCCAGGGCGTAGGCGGCCACCTTCACCGCGTCGAACGCGGACGCCCCCACCATGTCGGCGGGGATCCCCGCCCGGGCCTGGAACTCCGCCAGGAACTGCTGAACTACAGGCCGCTCTGAATCGCGGTTGAGATCGGTGACGATGATCACCCCCTCGGCGGCTTCGCCAGCCAATTCGATGAACTTAGGTGAGTCGTAACCCTCCTGTCCCAGGATGGTGGCGGTGATGCCCAGCTCCCGCGCCTGAGAGACGATGTTGGCCGCCCCAGCGTAGTAGGCGGTGGCCCAGATCAAATCAGGGTTGGCGCCACGGATGGAGCTCAGCACTTCCCGGAACTCAGACTCACCCAGCGAGTAACGTTTTTCGAACACGATCTCCGCCCCCAGCCCTAGCACGGTTTGCTTAAAGTATTCGGACAGGGAAACACCGAAATCGTTGTCCATGCTGAGGATTGCGATCCTGTGGGCACCGAGTTTCTCCACTGCTAAGTGCCCCCCGGCGATCCCCTCCACTGGCGCCCCCATGCCCACGCGGAATATGAGATGCCCCGTCTCGATGATGGAGGGGTGGATGGCATAGGCGGAGATCATGGGCACGCCCGCCTGTTGAAAGATGGCGGCTGCCGCCCGAGTGGGCGTGCTGTAGGAGCCGGAAATCCCAATCACCACTTGGTCCTGCTCGATGAGCTTGCGGGCGATGGCGGAAGCCTGATCGGCTCTGGCAGCGTCATCATAATACACAAGCTCTACCATCCGCCCATTAATGCCCCCTGCTGCGTTGATGAGGTCCACCGCGATCTGGGCCCCCACCAGGGCGGAATGGCCATCGGCAGCTGCAAAGCCGGTCAGAGGGACGAACAGCCCGATTTTGATGTTGCCCTCAGCGATCCCGAAAGTTCCCAGCGCCAGAATCACCAGCAACGCCAGTCCCAACTTGCACCACATATCGCGTCACCTCCAGATTGATGTCGGAAAGCGATGTGTCATTGGCCATCTGGTTCCAGCTATCACCTCCTCTCCAGTTTGGGGACCCTTACCCCCCGTTCTTTCGCGACCCGGATGGCCTTCTCGTAGCCGGCGTCGGCGTGACGCGCCACCCCCAGCCCTGGGTCCACCGT
>DQVA01000157.1 GCA_015661965.1 Candidatus Bipolaricaulota bacterium | reverse complement strand
CCTCCAGGGCGGCGGCCAGCACCTGCCGCAGGGGTCGGTGGGCCCGCTGGGCGCGGGCGGCGAGGGCCGCCAGGTCCTCCCCCGGCATGCGGTAGATAGGCGAGCCGAGCAAGTGATACAGGGCCTGGTCGTCCCGGGGATCGGCGACGCTCTTCAAAAACGACAGGACCAGCTTGATCTCCTGTTGGTCGAACAGCCCCGCCCCGAACCGGCCCGCCAGCACCCACGGCACCCCCGCCTCGGACAGGGCCTTGAGATAGGGGTCCGGCCGATAGCGGTTGCGATACAGCACCGCTATCTCCCGGAAAGGAACACCGTCAGCCGCCAGCTCCTTCACCCTCTCGGCCAGGAACTCCGCCTCCTCCACCACGGTGGGGAAGTGGTGGTGGCTGGGGAGGGGGCCCTCCCCCTTGGCGGCGTGCAGGTCCTTCTCGATCCGATGGGGGATCTCTCCCCGCTGGGACAGCGCCTCTAGCCGGTGGGCGTTGTGCCGGATCAGCCTGAGGGAGGCAGACAGGATCTGGGAGGTGGAGCGATAGTTCTCCCGGAGCACGATTACCCTGGCCTCGGGGAACGCCTTTAGGAAAGAAAGCAGGTTATCCCAGGGCACCCCCCGGAACCCGTAGATGGCCTGGTCATCGTCCCCCACCACCGTGACGTTGCGGTGCCCGGAGAGGAGCTGCACCAGCTTGAGCTCGGCCTTGCTGGTGTCCTGGAACTCGTCGGCCAGCACGAACGGAAACCGGCGGTGGTATTCGGAGCGGAGCCCGGGACGCTCCTCCAGGAGCCGCACCGCCCGCAGCACCAGGTCACCGAAGTCCACCATCCCCTCCGCCTGGAGGAGCTCCTGGTAGGCGGCGTAGATCTCGGCCAGCTCCCGATGGAGGGAGAGTTCATCCTCGGGGAGGCTTCCCACTTCCCGGACCCGCTCCACCCACCTCAGGTAGTCGCCCGGGGACAGGCCCTCGTCCTTGGCCCGGTGGATGAGGGAGAGGACTGGGGCCAGGAACCGCAGGGGCTGACGCAGGGCGCGGGGTTTCAGAACCCGCAACGGGAGCTCCCACAGGTGATCCAGCAGGAACACGCGCTGGTCCCACTCGTCCAGGATCTTGAAGTCCGGGGGCAGGCCGGCCAGGGGCGCGTTCTCCCTGAGGATCCGCTCGCACACCGAGTGGTAGGTGGCCACCCAGGCGTCCAGGGCAGCGTAGCCCACCCAGTCGAATGCACGGTCCAACATCTCCTCCGCCGCCTGGTGGGAGAAGGTGAACACCAAAAGCTGGCTGGGGCGCTGGACGAGGCCCTCGGCGATGAGGTAGGCGATGCGGCGGGTGATGACGGTGGTCTTGCCGGTGCCCACCCCGGCCAGCACCAACAGCGGCCCCTCCCTGTGGGTCACCGCCGCAAGCTGCTCCCCGTTCAGCCCCTCCAGCATGTCCTCCACAGCGGGAAGTGTAAGGGATGGCCCGCGGGCACTTGACAATAAAAATGTTGGCGATAGATTTGTTGTCGGGATGTTCACCCTAAGGCCGGTGTGGGGGGAGGACTTCCTGGACCGGGAGGAGCTGCTCCAGGAGCTGGTGGGTACCCTGTCCTCCCCCCGGGAGAGGATGGGCTTCGCCCTGGTGGGCCCCCGCCGGATGGGGAAGACCTCCTTGTTCCTGGAGACGGTGCGCCGGCTGAGGGAGTTCCCCGCCGTGGTACCGGTCTACCTGTCCCTATGGGAGCTGGTGGAGGGGACGCCGGAGGAGCTTTCCCGGGAACTTCTGGGCGCCGTCCTGGACGCGTTTCGGGAACAGGGACAACTCCCCCTGCGGGTGCGTGCCCGCCACCTCTTGCAGGCCCCGTTGGAGCTATTGCGGGAGCTCCTGCGGGAGGTGAGGCTGTCGCTGCGGCTGCGGGAGGAGCTGGAGGTGGTGCTCATGCTCTCCCGGGGCCGGGGGGAGGTGCCCCCGGGGGAGCTCCTCTCCCGTAGCTTGGCGTTCCCGGATAAATTGGCCGGCGAGTGTGGGGTGCGGTGCGCCCTGTTCCTGGATGAATTCCCCTCCATCCTGGAGCTCCGGCGCGGGGGGAAGCCATTGGGGGAAGGGGTGGTGCGTAAGCTCCGCAGTGAATATGAACGGGCGGAAAACCTGGTGCTGTCCATCTCCGGGTCGGTGAGGGGCACAATGGAGGCGGTGGCCTTGCGGCCAGCGGCGGCTTTTTGGCGCCAGTTCATCGTGCGGGAGGTGGGTCCCCTGCCCCGGGACGCGGTGGAGGAGTTGTTGCGACGCAACTTGGGGCGCCCTATCTCCGCCGGCGCCCTGTCGCTCCTGTGGGAGTTCACCCAGGGGATCCCGTTCTATGTCCAGTTCGTCGGCCGCGAGCTGAGCCGCAGGGGCGAACAGGCCGTCACGGAGGGGGAAGTGGAACAGGCGGTGGAGGAGTTCCTCCGGGAGGAGGGGGGGATACTGTTCCAGGAGCAGTGGCAGCGGCTTTCGGCCAAAGAGAGGAAGGTACTCCAAGCCATGGCAAAAGGACATGCCACCCCCAGCGACATCGCCCGGGAAGCCGTGGAACCCCCGAACACGGTGAGCCAATACCTCCGGTATCTGGCCGAGAAGGAGCTGGTCATCCGGGTGGGGCCCGGCCGGTGGCGGATAGCCGACCAGGTGTTCGCCCGCTGGCTCCGGGACAGGCTGGAGTGACCGGCTTCCCCGCAAAAGGCCCCTCGGCCGCCCTCCCAGGAGCCGGGGGCTCGGTCACCTTTTCCCTCCAGCTCCGGCAGCCGCTCCCCATATGCGGGCCGCCCAGCCGGCCTGCGGGAAACAGGTTCGGTTAAACTTGCGGCACTGTGATCGGGACCTGGATCAACATGGGCACGGTGCTGGTCGGCGGCACCGCCGGTTGGCTCCTGGGGGAGCGGCTCCCGGTGCGGGTCAGGGAGGCGGCCACGGTGGGGGTGGGCCTCGCCACCCTGGTCCTGGGGGGGAAGCTCGCCCTGGGCACCGGGAACCTGCTCATCCTGATGCTGTCGGTGATCCTGGGCGGGGCCCTGGGGGCAGCCCTGCGCATCTCCGTGCGGCTGGAGCGCGCTAGCCAGCGGGTGGAAACCCTCTTCTCCGGCCGCCCCCTGGCCGAGGGCTTTTTGACCGCTAGCCTGCTCTTCTGCATCGGGCCCATGACCCTGCTGGGGGCGATCCAAGATGGCCTGTTTGGGGACTGGTCCCTTTTGGCGGCTAAGTCCATCCTGGACGGGGTATCGGCCACCGCCCTGGCGGCCGCCTTGGGGCCGGGGGTGCTGTTATCGCTCCTGGTGCTCCTCGTCTACCAGGGGGGGATTACCCTGGCCGCTCACTTCCTGGCCACCGGCCTGGCCGGCTTCTCCCCGGACTCCCCTTACGCCATCGAGCTATCCGCCGCCGGGGGGGCGATCATCATCGCCCTGGGGTTTGGCCTCCTCAAGCTGCGGGACCTCCGGCCCGCCGACCTCCTGCCCGCCTTGGCCTTGGCCCCCTTCATCACCTGGCTGTTCGGGCTATGGGGACGCTGACCCAGCTCCAGTCGCGTACCCGCGGGTTCGTGCGGCGGTTCGATCCGGGTGTGTGGGCGCTGGTGGCCGTGATGCTCATCACCGCCATGGGCTTCTCCATTTCGCTCCCCTACCTCTCACTGTACTTGAACCAGCAGCGGAATCTCTCCATGACCCTGGTGGGGACGATCATGATGATGAGCGCGGTGGTGGCCGCCCTGGGGCGCCTGGCCGGGGGGGAGTTGGCGGACCGGCTGGGGCGGCGGCCGGTGTTGCTTCTGGCGGTGGCGGTGCGGGTGGGGCTGTTCGTGGGGATGAGCCTCCTGCTCGCGTTTTCCGGCCCCATTTGGGCCATCGCCTTGGTCTACCTCGCGGTACGGCTCTCCGGCGCCTTCGCCATGCCCGCCATCTCCGCCATGGTGGCCGACCTCACCCCCGCGGAGCGGCGCGCGGAAAGCTATGGCCTGTTGCGGGCAGGCACTAACCTAGGCTGGGGGGCGGGCCCGGCCATCGGCGGATACCTGGCCACCTTGTTCCCCTATTACGTCCTGTTCGCCTTCACCGCCTTGGCCTCCTTGGCCTCCCTGGTTCTGGTCCTGGCTCGCGTGCGGGAGTCGCAGCAGCTGCGGGAGGCCAGGCCGGGCCTGACCGCACTCATCGCCACCTTCCGGGACGGGAGGTTTCTGGCGTTCGTGGGCCTGGCCCTGCTGGTGTTGGTGGTGGGGGGGCAGCTCGTGTCCACGTTGTCGGTGTTCGTGGTGGCGCGCTTGGGGTTCTCCGAGGCGGCCTTCGGAGGCCTCCTCACGTTGAACGGGCTGCTGGTGGCGGCCCTGCAGTACCCGATCGCCCGCTGGGCGGAACGCTGGCCTCGCACGGTGGGCCTGGTGCTAGGGGCTTTCCTGTACGGCGCTGGCTATCTCCTGTTCGGCTGGCTCCGGGCTTACTCCGCCCTGATGGGGGCGATGGTGGTGCTCACCTGGGGGGAGATGCTGTTCGCCCCCACGAGCCTTGCGGTGGTGGCGGACCTGGCCCCGCCGGACCGCCGGGGCCGCTACATGGGCGCGTTCGGCCTGGCCGAGTCGTTCGGTTGGTCCGCCGGGCCGTTCCTGGGCGGAGTGCTCCTGGACGCCTTCCCCCACTCCCCCCAGGCGATGTGGGGCCTCATCACCTCCCTCGCCTTCGCCGCTGGCCTCGGCTTTATGGCCTGGCATAGGCGGGCCTGGCGGCCTCGCTCCCACCGCTAAAGCGACCCGAGCCGGGAACGAGGGCATCCAGTACCATCGTCGAGGTTGAAAGAGGGCCTCAAGATGGACCGGTATAAGGACATCATCCCGGACTGGCATGCGTTTTGGGAGGCGATCCACACACCCCTTCCCACTGTGATCCGTACCAACACCCTCCGGATCGCCCCGGAGGAGTTGCGCGGACGCCTGCAGGCCAAGGGGTTTTCGCTGGCGCCCTTACCCTGGGAGGCGACCTGCTTCCGGGTGAGCGGGAGCATCCCCATCGGGAACACACTGGAGCACTGGCTGGGCTACTACTACGTGCAGGAGGCAAGCCAGCTATTGCCGGTCTTGGCCTTGGCGCCCCGGCCCGGGGAGCGGATCCTGGACCTGTGTGCCGCCCCCGGGGGGAAGGCCAGCCAGATCGCCCAGTACATGCGGGATAAGGGGCTGCTGGTGGCGAACGAGCCGGCACCCAAGCGGTTGCGGGCCCTGCTCGCGAATCTGTACCGGCTGGGGGTGCGGTGTGCCGTGGTCACCGAGTGCCCGGGGGAGCGGTTCCCCGGGGACGGAGAGTACGACCGGGTGCTGGTGGACGCGCCCTGTTCCGGGGAGGGGACGGCCCGGCGGCATCCCCACCTCCGTCAGGGAGCCCCCCTGGGGCTGATCCGCCGCCTGGCCGCCCTGCAGCGGCGGCTCCTGTCCCGGGCCCTCCGGCTCGCCCGCCCAGGCGGCGTGGTCGTCTACTCCACCTGTACCCTGGCCCCGGAGGAGAACGAGGGGGTGGTGAGCCACGTCCTCGCCCAGGGGCTGGCGGAGCTCCTTCCCTGGACCCCGCCGGTGCCCCACGACCGTGGCCTTCCCCGCTTTGCAGGGGAGGAGTACGGGAAGGAGCTGAAAAGAACCGTGCGGATCTACCCACACCATTTCGACTCGGAAGGGGGGTTCGTTGCCGTCCTCAGACGACCGGAATAGGGAGGCACTGGCTTACCTCCGGGAGGAGTTCGGCGTGGAAGAACTCCCCGGGAAGCTCATTCAGCGTAGCGGCGATTGGTGGCTCACCACCGTCCCGCAAGTCCCCGAGGGGGTGAGAGTCCACTCCCTGGGGGTACGCCTGCTGCGGGCTCAGTCCCGGGGGCTCAAGCCCACCAGCTTCGGACTGATGCTATTGGGTACCCGGGTCCGGAAGCGAAGGGTGGAACTGACTCGGAAGGAGCTGGTGGCCCTGCTCCTCGGCCGTTCCCTCGATCGCGGGGATCTCCCTTCCGGCTACGTGGCCCTATGCCTGGATGGGGTGGTGGTGGGCTGCGGCTACGTGAAAGGAGGGCGACTTCGCTGTCAGATCCCGCGGGGCCGCCGGCAGGAACTCCTGACCGCCCTTCAGGCCGAGCTCCGGGGGGGAGTGTAGCCTGCGTTACAGATTTGAACGACACTTCAGTGCTATAATGCCTCCGTAAAGGGCGAGGGCCCGGTCCCCCAAGCCCTCGCGGTACGCCCGCTGGACCCCGGGGGAAAAGGAGAGGAGGCGACGGTGAGAAAGAGCATCGCGCTTTTGCTGGTGCTGGTCTCGGCGGCGGCCTGGGCAGCCCCGGAGGGGATCGTGTTCATCCTGGACGCATCCAACTCCATGAACCAGAGCTTGGACGCGGTGGAGACCAAGTTCGACTGGGCCAAACGGGCCCTGACCCTGGTGCTGGAGGAGCTGGCGGAGGAGGTGCCGTTCGCGGTGGTGGCGTTCGGCCACCGGATCCCCAAGGATCTGGAAGCGGAAAGCTGTCTTGACCTCGAACTTTTGGTGCCCTACGGGGTTCACCCTGAGCGGGCCGCCATCCTGGCCCAGATCGACGGGTTGGAGGCGATGGGGAAGACCCCCCTGGCGCGGGCACTGGACTTCGCCGTCGGGGTGGCTGGGGAGCCAGCCAGGCTGGTTCTGCTCACCGACGGCGAGGAGACCTGCGGTGGTGACCCCCTGGCCGCGGCCCAGGATATCTGTGCGGGGGGCACGACCCTGGACATAGTGGCCATCGGCATCTCCCCCGAGGTGGCGGCCCTGCTGGGGAGCCTCGCCCGTGCTTGTGGCGGCCAACTGGTGGTGACCCAAGACCCAACTGAGCTTCCGGCGCTGTTCCGGGAGGTGGCCATCCCCACCCCGCCCCCGCCGGAGATCCCCGAGCCTTACCGCGATTACCCAGTGGACCATGTGATCTGGGGGACCGAGGGGGACGACGTGCTCCTGGGCACCCCGGGCAATGACCTCATCCTGGGGCTGGGCGGCAACGACCTTCTGATCGGGCTCGGGGGCGACGACATCTTGGTAGGCGGTCCCGGTAACGACGTGCTTCAGGGAGGAGAGGGTGACGATCGCTTGGAGGGCGGCCTGGGGAACGACCGCTTGCTCGGCGGCCCCGGGGACGACACCCTGCTGGGGGAAGACGGCGACGATTCCCTGGAGGGGGAGGCCGGGAACGACCGGCTGTTGGGCGGTCCCTGCAACGATAGCCTGCTGGGCGGCCCCGGCTGTGACGAGCTGGACGGCGGCCCGGGCACCAACTTCATCTACGACGTGGAGCAACCTTGTGCTCCCTGTCCGCCCCCGCCGTGCCCGCCTGCCCCTTGCCCGCCACCTCCCACCGGCTGTCCCCACCCGGACATGAAGGTGGTGGATGAAGGCAGTTCCATCACCATCCGCGCCCTGTGGCAGGACCCGGACGGGGATCCGGTGAGCGTGAGGTGGGAGATCCTCTCCGGCGGCGGCACCATCGCCGATCCCACCGCGGCGGAGACCACCTACTGCGCTCCCATGATCAGCGAGTGCGATGGGCGGCTGGTGGAGCTGCTGGTCACGGTGACCGACGCCTGCGGCGCCTCCGCCCAGGACATCCTGTGTCTGTGGGTGAGGAACGTGAACCATCCGCCGCTGGCCGACGCCGGCCCGGACATCACGGTGGAGGAAGGCCAGACCGTCCAGCTCACCTGCTCGGTGTCCGACCCGGACGGGGACGAACTCACCTACTGGTGGGAGATCGAGTGCGATCGCGGGCGGCTGTCGGACAAATACGCCCTGCATCCCTACTTCACCGCCCCTTATACCAGCCGCTGTGAGGGCGAGGACATCGTACTCACGCTGGTGGTGCGGGACGCGTGTGGGGCCGAGGCGCGGGACTCACTGGTGGTCCACGTTCAGAACGTGAACCAGCTGCCGTGGGTGAACGCCGGGCCGGACCTGTCTGTCCCGGAGAACGGTCAGATCATGATCGTGGCCGAGGCCGGTGACCCCGATGGTGAGCCCCTGCGGGTGAGTTGGGAGATCGTGGAAGGGGGCGGCACCCTGAGCGGTACCGATACCCTGTGCCCGGTGTTCACCGCCCCGGAGGTCTCCGGCTGTCAGGAGATCATGGTGCGGGTCCGGGTGAGCGTGTGGGACCCCTGCGGTGGGGTGGCCTCCGATGAGGTCTGCATCCGGGTGTACAACCTGAACCAGCCCCCCACGGTGCAGGCGGATCCGTAGAGCAGGGCTTTTTGAAGGGCGACCGGGGCCGCCCCCTGGCGGCCCCGGTTCCTTTATTCCCGCTGGACGCCGGTGAAGGTGAACCCCTCGATCATCACCGCCGGAACCAGCGTGAAAAACGCCCCGCCCCGGGCGAACACCTCCCGCGTTCGGGAGATGGCCGCCACGTTGGAGAACGCCCGGAGCATCGACTCGGTCCAGCGCAGATTCTTGAGTGCCCGGGTGACCTCCCCGTCCTCCACCAGGAACGTCCCGTAACGGGTCATCCCCGTCATCAGGGCCCTCTTCGTGTCGAGGTATCCGTTCACGTAGTGGAAGTTGGAGACGAGGATCCCCTGCTTGCAGGAGGAGATCATCTCCTCCAGGGAGGAATCCCCGGGGGCCAGGCAGATGTTCCAGGGGATCGCCCCCCAGGGGGAGCCGGGCGGGCCGGCGTGGCCGGTGGGCTCGGCCTTGGCCTTGGCGGCGCCGGTGCGGTCGAACACCACCCCCCGGTTCACCCCCCGCTCGATGAGCACCACCTTCCGCTT
>DQVA01000325.1 GCA_015661965.1 Candidatus Bipolaricaulota bacterium | reverse complement strand
GCGGCCAACGCCAGGGCCATCCCCCGCCCGAGGCCGCGTCCGCCCCCGGTCACCAACGCCACCTTTCCCTCCAAGGAGAAGAGTTCTTCGCCCATTGGGCCACCTCCTTCCTGTTGGGGTACGATACCTCGAGAAGGAGGTTGTGGGCAGGTCCTTCACGGGACCGCCGGCCTCCTTGGAAGCAGCCCGGGGATCGTGTCCGGCCCCGGTACGAGGCCTCCCCGGAAATCCTTTGCGGAACCCGAGGACTTTGAGACTTTGGGGTCAGGTCTTTACTTTTGATGTGGCTGGCTGTACTGCCATGGCTAGGCCGTTGCGACTGGAGTTTCCGGGGGCCGCGTGCCACATCACCTCCCGGGGAAACGCCGGGCAGCCCATCTATTTAGACGGCCAGGACCGCCTCGCGTTCCTGGAGGTCCTGGCCGGGGTGGTGGAAAGCTATCGCTGGCGCTGCTACGCCTATTGCCTGATGCTGAACCCACCACCTGTTCATCGAAACCCCGGAAGCCAATCTCTCCCGGGGGATGCGGCAGCGTTTTCCGCCCAGGCCAAGCGGGCACAGTGATTATATCGACGGTTTGTGGCCCGGGGGAAAGTGGGAGGGGAGAACTCCCTAAAGCGGGTTGAGCCGCTGCTTCGGGAGAGGCTTGTGACCAAGCCGAGCTTGGAGGAACTGTTCGCCGGGGTGGAGGGCAAGGAAAACAGGGATGCCTGCGTTTACCGGGCGGTGGTGTACGGGTAACGGCCGGCGGAGGTTGGTGATGGGTCTTCCACGGCGAGCCGGATCGTTGGCAAACGGAGACGGCTGATGCCAAAAGTAAAGACCTGACCCCGACGCCGTGGCGTTACAGATCGCAGATGAGCGGCTCGTCGGTGCCGTGCGGGGATTCGGCCAGGAGCCGCCCCCTGCCGTCCACCAAGAGCGCCCCGCCGAAGCTGGGATCGTCTGTGTCCACTTCGAGGGCGTTCACGATCGCCGTGGTCACCCCGATGGCCTTGACCCCGTCCAGATAGAGCTGCCGCTCCTCGCGCTCCCAGCGCTCCAGGTCGGGAGAGCGCCCGGCGAAGCTGCGCGCCAGCGGCACGATCAACAAATCCACGGAGCGATCCACCCCTCGAACGACTTCCTCGTTGAAGAGATCACCGCAGATGATAACGCTCAGCCGCCCCAGCTCGGTGTCCACCGCCTTCACTTCAGAGCCCAGGGCGAAGGGAGGGTGCTCTTCGATCTTGCGGTGGTGTAGAACGATCCGCCCTTGGCGATCGAGCAGGACGGCCGAGTCGTAGTACTCCCTTCCCGTGGCTTCAAGCAACCCAAAGCAGATATAGATCCCGTGCCGTCGGGCCAGCTCGCCCATCCGCTCGGTGGTGGGGCCGGGGATCGGTTCGGCAAATCCCCGCAGGTCTTGCTCCTCGTAGAGGTATCCGGTGAGGGTGCACTCCGGCAGCACGATGAGATCCGGCTGCTGAGGGGCGAGCTCCCACAGCCGCTCCTCCAGGTGCTGGAAGTTCCTCTCGGGATCGCGATAGCGGATCCGAAGGGGAAGGAGGCAAATGCGCATAAGTCTCACTGCGATTTGCACCACCGCAAGGCCCGCACCTGATGCTCGAATCCCATCTCTTCGAACCAGAGGAGGTTCTTCTCTAGCATTCCCCGCTCGTCGATCCCTAGGCCCTGGAGACAGCCGACGTAGCGCATTACCTCGCCGTCGTCCCAGAGCTCTCGCAAGAATCCCGGATCAACTGAGCCGGCCAGGATTTCCATTCGCCCCCTTTTTGGCCTCACCAAGCAATATACCATGCCTCCCCGCGCCCGCGGGCGGCCGTGCGCACCCCGACTTGAAGCAGCGGGGGCTCACAAGGGAGCATGCTTCTTTTTGGGAGGCAACTCCAATAGGTGGGCGAGGTAGTCCTTCTCCTTCCCTGCCCACACCCTCATCCGGTGCAATCCCTTGATAGGAACTTTCTCATCATTGATGAGCACG
>DQVA01000290.1 GCA_015661965.1 Candidatus Bipolaricaulota bacterium | reverse complement strand
GTGGTGGACCCCATGCTGGCCACCGGCGGTTCGGCGGTGGAGGCGGTGCGGCTGGTAAAGGAGAGCGGGGCCGAGGACGTGCGGGTCCTATGCCTGGTAGCGGCCCCAGAGGGGGTGCGGACCTTCCGCCGGGTCCATCCAGATGTGCCCATCTATACCGCCGCCTTGGACCGGGAGCTGAACGAACACGGCTACATCCTCCCCGGGTTGGGGGATGCCGGTGACCGGCTGTTTGGGACCTGAAGGAGGGAGCATGAAGCGCTGTGCGCTGGTGACCGGGGGATCGCGAGGCATTGGCGCCGCTACTGCTTTGCGGCTGGCGGCCAAGGGGTACGACGTGGCCATCACCTATCGCAGCCAGCGGCTGGCGGCCGAGGCGGTGGCCGCGGAGGTGGAACGGTTAGGCCGCCGGGCGGTGGTATTACAGGTGGATTTGGCCGATCCGGCCCGCACCCGGGAGGGGGTGCGGGAGGCCGCCGACCGCCTGGGGGGGTTGCACGCCCTGGTGAACAACGCCGGCTATGTGCAGCGCGTCCCCTGGGAGGAGATCTCCCTGGAGGACTGGGAGCGGATGCACACCGTGACCCTGACCGCGGCGTTCGTGGCCGCCCAGGTGGCCGCCCCGTACATGATTGAGGCTGGCTTCGGGCGCATCGTGAACGTGTCTTCCCTCCGGGCCCTCACCGGCTCCGCCCACGGAGCCCATTACGCGGCGGCCAAGGCGGGCCTACTGGGGCTCACCAAGTCCCTGGCCGCCGCCTTAGCCCCCCATGGGATCACGGTCAACGCTGTCTGCCCGGGGTTCACCGCCACCGACATGAACCGGGAGGCCCTGGAACGGCGGGGGAAGGAGATCGCCGCCCAGATCCCCCTGGGCCGGGCCGCCGAGCCCGAGGAGGTGGCGGCGGTGATCGCTTTCCTGTGCTCCGATGAAGCCTCCTACATCACCGGGGAGACCATCTCGGTGAACGGCGGCATTCGCATGGACTAGGCCATGGACCGGACCCGGCTGGGCATCACCGCCTTCCTGCGCTCGGGGATGGGCGTGGAAGACTGGATCGAGTTGGCCCAGGAGCTGGGGCTGGGCTGGCTGGAGCTGCGGGCCGATCCCGGGCTTGCGCACCCCGAGGACCTCTCCCCCCAAGGCCGCAAGCGGCTGAAGAAGCGGTTGGCGGATGCGGGGCTGCGCGTCAGCCTGCACGCGCCCATCCAGGGGGTGAACCTGGTATCGCCCAATCGCCGGCTGGCCGCCGCCGCCCTGGCGGAACACGTGGCCACCATCGAGCTGGCGCCGGAGCTGGGGGCAGAGCTGGTGGTGTTCCATCCCGGGGGGTTGCCCGGGGAGCACGCCCGCCTCCCCGGGGCTTACGAGCGGGCTTGGCAGCGATTGGGGTTCGTCCTGGACGTGCTGGTCCCCGAGGCCGCCGCCCGGGGGGTCCGGCTGGCCATCGAGAACAAGCAGGCCGGGGCCGGGCGCGATCTCATCCTCACCCCGGAGGAACACCTGCGGGCCCTGGAAGGCCGGCCCCAGCTCGGGGCGTGCTTGGACTTCGGACACCTGAACACGCTAAGGGGGGACCCAGCCCCCTTCGTGTCCGCCCTGGGGGAGAGGTTGGTGCACGTTCACTTACACGACAACCAAGGAGAACGGGACGAGCACCTGGGTCTGGGCCAGGGCACCGTCCCCTGGCAGGCCGCCTTGCTGGCGTTGGCCACGGCCGGCTACCGGGGGGCGGTGATCCTGGAGATCCCTGATCCCGACCAGCTCCGGGACAGTGTGGCCCGGGTGTGTTCCTTCCGGCCTCCCGGCGGGGGCGGCGATGCTGGGAAAGCGATGGCTTAAGCTAACCCGCCCCCAGCATCCGGGGTCCACCGGCTGGTACGCGGCGTTTCTTTTGGCCAACGCCGCTGCCGGTGCTGCTTCCCTCCTCATCCCACTTTATGCCCATTTCCTGGGCGGCACCGCCGCCGACGTGGGCACCATCGCCGCGGTGGGGAGCCTCGTGGGGGTGGGGGCGAGCCTGCTGTGGGGTGGGATCTCGGACCGCACCCGCCGCCGGCGCTGGTTCATGGTGATGAGCTTCGCCGGGATCGGGTTGGTATATGGCCTGCTTCCCCTGGTGGGAGGGGTACACGGCCTGGTGGTGGTGGGCGCAGTGGCCAGCTTGTTCTGGATGGCCAGCTCCACGGTGTCGGTGCTGGTGGTCATGGAGCGGTTTCCCGAGGCGGATTGGGAGAGGGAGATCGGACGGCTGAACGCCTACTCCGGGTTCGGCTGGGCCACGGGTCAAGGCCTGGGCGCGGCCTGGACCGGGATGTTTCTCGGTTTGTTGGGGGAGGGGGTCGGCCTCCGGACGCTGGGGATAGCGGTGGGGCTGCTGGGGGTGGCGGGGGCATTGGTGGTGGCCCTGCTCATGCCCGAGCCGATGAAGCGGGTGGCCCGGCGGGACTTCCGGGGGGTGATGGTGGCGGTGGGGAACTTCCTGTACGAGCGGTTCCGCTATGGCCCAGCCCACCTTTACTACCTGCTCAAGCCCTCCCAGATCGTGCGTTTCCTACAAGGGAAGACGGCTTTCGGTCCGGATCTCGTGCTCCTCTACTACGGGGTGTTCCTGCTGATGGCTGCCTTCGCCGTGTTCTTCGTGCCGCTCCCCGTGTTCCTGCGGCAGGAGCTGGGCTGGCCGAGCCCCATGATCTACCTGGCGTACACCGCCCACACCTTGAGCAGCGTGGTGGCCTACCGCTGGGCCCGGCGGGCTATCCTCCGGTGGGGACATCGACCGGCCTTTGGGCTGGGGCTGTTGGGCCGAGCGGCCACCTTCGCCCTGTTCGCCTTGGCCGGGAAGGCCCTGCCCAGCTGGTCCGCCGCCCCCCTGTTCCTGCTCACCGGCATCACCTGGGCCACGTTCCAGCTCTCGGCCACCACCATCGTGTCCCGCCTTGCCCCGCCGGGGCTGAAGGGGCAAGCCCTCGGGGCCTACAACGCCCTGACCGGCCTGGGCGGGGTGGTGGGGGCGGTGATCGGAGGGTTCATCGCTGATTTCCTGGGGTTCGATGCCGCGTTCCTGGTAGCGGCGGCGGTGGTGTTCCTCACCATCCCGGTGATCCTGGTGGAGGCGCGGCCGCTAGTGCGGGAGGGTTAGGGCCCGACGGGGTCGGGCCCTGGGGTCACTCCTTCTCCACTGCCACCACGGGCATGCCGTTGTAATAACCGCAGTGCGGGCACACCCGGTGGGGCAGCTTCAGTTCGTGACAGTGGGGGCATTCAGTCCCGGGCACCATGTGCGCCCGCCAATGGGCCCGCCGCTGCCGCACTTCCCGGTGCGATCGACGTGATTTGGGTACGGCTGCCACTTCGACCTCCTTTTTCCGGTGGCCTATTTTCCCCGCTGCCGCTCCAGGATCAAGGTGACCGGCCCGTCGTTGATCAAGCCCACCTCCATGTGGGCCCCGAACACCCCTGCCTGCACCCCCACTCCCTCCCCCCGCAACAGCTCCAGGAACCGGTGAAACAGCTCCTCGGCTACCGGTCCCGGGGCCGCCCGGCTGAAGCTGGGGCGCCTCCCCTTACGGCAGTCCCCGTACAGGGTGAACTGGGATACACATAGGATCTCCCCACCCACCTCCCGCAAGGTCCGGTTGAACTTCCCGTCCCCATCCGGGAACACCCGCAGTTCGGGGATCTTTCGCGCCCAGAAGGAAAGTTCTTGGTCCTCATCCTCGCTGGCGAACCCCACCAGAAGAAGCAGCCCCGGGCCGATGTGGGCCACCTCCCTCCCGTCCACGCGCACCCAAGCTTCCCTCACCCGTTGCAGCACAATGCGCATGGCTCAGGCGGTCTTGGCCCTGAGGGAACGGATGAACGCCTCCACCTTCTTGAGTTCCTCCAGGGAGAGCAGGGACAGGAGTTCGGAGAGCTCCCGGCTAAGGCGGGTCCGCTCTCGCTCGGAGCGGATCCGCTCCCGGAAGGCCCGCTCGGCCAGCCGGTGGGCGACGGAGTTGGCATCGGTGTCCACGTAGTTGAGCCGCCACTTGGAGAGCTGCCCCAGGCATTCCAGGGCCAACTGGTTGAGGTATTGCAGGTGCGGCTCCCGGGGCTGGGAGATCCCGTTGATCTGGTTCACCAGGGCGTGGGAGTCTGTGAGGAAAACCGCCTCCTCTGGCGCATAGGAGGCGGCTTTGCGGGCCCCGGAGATCAGCCCCTTGTACTCCGCTACCTGGGGGGTGGCGCGGCCGATGAGTTCCCCCACCTCTTCCACCAGGTGGCTTTGCTCGTCCAAGAGCGCGATGCCGATGGCGGCGGCCCCGGGGTTGCCGCGGCTGATCCCACAGGTGTAGACGAACAGTTTGTGCACAGGTCTTCCTCCCCCTGGTGGGCCCGGCAGGGTTCGAACCTGCGACCGACCGGTTATGAGCCGGCTGCTCTACCACTGAGCTACGGGCCCCTGGGAGCATGGTAGCGAGCCCCATTTGCTCGGTCAAGTCCCGCGTTCCCGCACGGGAACCCCGGAGACCCACCGAAAGGAACCCGCCCTCGGGCACTGGCTTCTTGGCTTATTTGTGCCCCGGTGGGATCAGGGGGCGCCGTGGCGGGCCCAGGGGCCAACACCTAGAATGGGGCGATGGATGCGCTCTCGGTGTTGGAGGTGTTGGGGCTGTCGGCGGCGCCGGTCTCGGAGCTGAGAGGGGGGTTGCCCCTGGCCCTGGCGTCAGGGCTCTCCCCGGCCGCCGCCTATTTCCTCTCGGTAGCCGGGAACCTCCTTCCGGTGCCGTTCCTCTTGTGGGCCCTAACCCGGCTGGTGCCGCTGCTTCCCCGGCTTCCGGGGCCGCTTGGGGGGTGGGCGGCCTGCTACCTCGCCTGGCAGGAAAGGCGCCACGCCGGGCGGTTCGCGCGGCTGGGGGAAGCGGCGCTGGTGTTGGTGGTAGCGGTGCCCCTGCCGGCCACCGGGGCCTGGACCGGCTGCCTTCTGGCCGCCCTGTTCGGGATCCCAGCGGGGCGGGCCTTCCTCTTCATCGCCCTGGGGGTGCTCATCGCCGGGGGGATCGTGTTAGCCGCGGGCCTGGGCCTCCGCTCCCTCTTTTAGCGGCACCAGTACGATCCCCTCTCCCTGCCCCTCAACCCGGACCGTGTCCCCCGCGGCCACCTCTCCGTTAACGATCAGCCGGGCCAAGGGGGACTCCACCCAGCGGCGGATCGCCCGGGCCAGGGGACGGGCCCCGTAGTGGTAGTCGTACCCCTCCCGCACCAAAAGCTCCAGCGCTTCCCCGGACACCTCCAACGCGATCCCCCGCTCGGAAAGGCGCTCCCCCAGTGCGGCCAACTTGCGCCTGGCGATCTCCCGCACCGCCTGGGGCGACAGCGGCCGGAAGATCACCACCTCGTCCAGCCGCCCCAACAGTTCCGGTCGGAACGTGCGCCGCAACGCTTCCCGCACTGCCCGCTCGGCCTCCTCGAAGGAGGCGGCGGTCTGGAAGTGCTCCGAGCCCACGTTGGAGGTCATGATGATCAGGGTATGGCGGAACTCCACGGTGCGGCCGTGTCCGTCGGTGAGCCGCCCCTCATCGAGGAGCTGCAGGAGCACGTTCATCACCTCGGGGTGGGCCTTCTCCACCTCATCCAGGAGGATCACCTGGTACGGCCGGCGCCGCACCGCCTCGGTGAGCTGTCCCCCCTGCTCGTAGCCCACGTACCCCGGGGAAGCGCCGATGAGGCGGGCCACCGCGTGCCGTTCCATGTACTCGGACATGTCGATCCTGAGCAGGGCCCGGTCGTCCCCGAACAGGGCCTCGGCCAGGGCCTTGGCGAGCTCGGTCTTCCCCACCCCGGTGGGCCCCAGGAACAGGAACGTGCCCAGGGGGCGGCGGGGGTCGGCGAGCCCGGCCCGCGCGCGCCTCACCGCCTCCGCCACTGCCCGTACCCCCTCTTCCTGGTCCACCACCCGGGCGTGCAATACCTCCTCCAACCGGGCCAGCCGGGCCCGCTCCTCCTCTAGCAGCCGCTGCACCGGGATCCCGGTCCATAGCTCTACCACCTGGGCGATATCCTCCTCGGTTACGGTGAGCTCATCCCCGTCTTGGTTTCTGGCCCGAAGACGGGCCGCCGCCTCGTCCAGGAGGTCCACCGCCTTGTCCGGCAGGAACCGGCCGGAGATGTAGCGGTGCGAGAGCCGTGCCGCTGCCCGGATCGCCACCTCGGTGAACCGCACCCGGTGATGTTCCTCCAGCTTCCCCTTAAGGCCCGCGAGGATCTGCACCGTCTCCTCGGGGGTGGGCTCCCGCACGTAGACCGGGGCCAGGCGTCGCTCCAGGGCCCGGTCCCGCTCCACGTGCCTTCTGTACTCGTCCAGGGTGGTGGCCCCGATGAGGCGGAGCTTTCCTCTGGCCAACGGCTCCTTGAGGAGATTGGCGGCGTCGATGGCCCCCTCGGCCCCCCCGGCCCCCACCACGGTGTGGAACTCGTCGATGAACAGGATGATCTTGCTGTCGGAGGCCTCCACCTCCCGCAGGATCGCCTTCAGCCGCTCCTCGAACTCCCCCCGGAACTTGGCCCCGGCAAGGAGCGCCCCCATGTCCAAAGCGATGATCTCCTTATCCTTTAAGGCCTGGGGGACCTCACCTTGGGCGATCCGCTGGGCCAAGCCCTCCACGATGGCCGTCTTGCCCACCCCGGGCTCCCCCACCAGCACCGGGTTGTTCTTGCGCCGCCTAAGCAGCACCTGGATGAGGCGGAAAAGCTCCTCCTCCCGCCCCACCACCGGGTCCAGTTCCCCGCGGCGGGCGAGTTCGGTCAAGTTCACCCCGTACTTTTGCAGGATCCGATACCGTTCCTCGGAGGCGGGTGAGTCTACCCGCTGGGCGCCCCGCACCCGCTGCAGGGCGGTGTAGACGCCGTCCAGGGTGATGCCGTGGCGGGAGAGGAGCCCGGCCAGCTCCGGGTCCGGGTCCCGGGCGATGGCGATGAGGAGGTGATCCACCCCCACGTAATCGTCCTTGAGCCGCTTGGCCTCCTCTTCCGCGGCGTGGAACACCTGGTCCAGCCTGGGGGTGATGTAGACCGTTTGGAGGGCCGTGCCTTCCACCTGCGGCTTTCCGCCCAGGGCCCGGTCCAGGTCCCAGACGAGGCGGGGGACATCCACGCCCATGGCCTGGAGGATGTCCTGTCCCACGCCCTGTTGGGAGGCCAGGGCCCGCAGCAGGTGTTCCACGTCGAGCTGGTTGTGTCTGAGGCGGCGCATGAGCTCCTGGGCCCCCTGCAGGGCCTCCTGGGCGCCTTTGGTCAAGCGGTCGAACCGGATCACGTCCCCTCCAAATTAGCAGTCAATGTATTTGGCTGCCAAAATTATAGCGGGGCGGGGCGGTCCGGCAACCCATGGCCGGCCTTGACCGCCACCCCGGAGCCGGGTAAAGTCGACCAACTTTCTACGCCAGGAGGTGGTGCAGCATGTTCAGAGTCTGGCCGCAAGCAGGCATCCTGCGGCTCCTTTCCCCGCGGAGGCCCCTCCTCCATCCCCTCCATCCGCACGCCCATAGCAAGGGCCATCCGGCCCACTGATCAGCCTTAGCTTCTGGTTCGTCCATAGTTCGACCGCCGAAAGGCGGCGGCAAACCGGTAGCCGGTCCTCCTAAGACACGGCCACCGGGTAAGTCCCCTTTCAAGGAGGCTAAAAGTGAAGCGCGTGGTATTGCTGTTGGGCGTAGTCTGTGTGTTCGCTTTCGGGACCCTGCAGGGGGAGGAAAAGGACGTGTACATCGTGGGTGTGGACGCCGCCTTCCCGCCGTTCACCTGGGTGGAACAGGGGGAGTTCCGGGGCTTCGACGTGGAGGTGATCCAGGCCATCGCCGACCTGGAGGGCTTCGCCGTGGAGTTCCGGGACCTCCCCTGGGCCACCATCATCACCGCCTTGGCCCAGGCGAAGATCGACCTCATCGCCAGTGGCCTCACGGTGACCTGTGAACGCGACCGGGTCATCGACTTCTCCTCGCCCTACTGGGAGGTGGACCAGGCGGTGCTGGTGCGTGAGGACTCCGACCTCAACGCCATCACGGCCTTCAACGGCACTACGGTGGGGGCCCAAGCAGGGACCACCGGGTACCAGTGGATCGAGGACAACCTGGTCGCCCAGGGGGTGGACATCGACTTGCGGGCCTACGAGACGTACGACATGGCGATCCGGGACCTGGAGAACGGCCGGATCGCCGCCGTGCTCTGCGATACCGACACCGCCCAGGGGTTCGTGGACGCCGGCCGCCGCGTGAAGATCGTGGGGATCGTGAAGACCGGGGAGCAGTACGCCTACGCGGTCACGGCCGGGGACCCTTACGGGCTCCTCCCCAGGATCAACGCTGGGCTCCGCAGCCTGTACCAGTCCGGAGCGTGGGCGGAACTGGTCGCCAGATACTTCCCGGGCCGACCGGTAGGGCCGGTGCCGCTCAAGCGCACCACCACATGTGAGTAAGCGCAGCGGGGGCGGGCCACGTGCCCGCCCCCTTCTTCTCCCACCATGAGCGGTTTGGAGTCGTTGATCAAGGAGCTCCTGTGGTTCTGGCGAGGCACTCTGGTGACGGTAGAGGTGCTGGGCGGGGTCATGGGGTTAGGGTTGGCCTTGGGGCTATCCGGGGCGGTGCTCCAGGTCTACGGTCCGCCGCCGCTCCCCGCACTGGTGACCGGCCTGGAGCGGCTCCTCCGGGGGGTCCCCCCCATCGTGCTCCTGCTGCTCGTGTTCTACCTGCCTTGGGCCCCGCCGCCCCTGGTGGTGGCCATCGTGGCGCTGGGGCTGTGCTCCGGCGCCTACCAATCCCAGATCTTCCGGGCGGCCATCCAGTCCATCGACCGGCGGCAGACCGAGGCCGCCCGGGCGTTGGGGATGTCGGCCCCCCAAGCCATTCTGCATGTGATCCTGCCCCAGGCCCTGCGGCGGGCCATCGGACCCTGGTCTAACGAGTTCTCCTCCCAGATCAAGGACACCTCGTTGGCTTACATCGTGGGGGTGGTGGAGATCCTACGCCAGGCACGGTACGTCATCTCTTACACCTACGGCAACTCGCTGCTCGTCTATGGGTTTTGCGCCCTGATTTACTTCCTCCTCACCCGGGCTGGGAACGCGGCCCTGTATCGCCTGGAGGCCCGGCTCTGGGTGCCGGGGTGCGAGCGGCGCCTGTTGAAGCGGCGGGTGTAAGGCAAGATGTCGGGGTTTCTGCAGCTCGCCGGCCGCGTCCTGCCACAGCTGTTCTTGGGGGCCAAGGTGGCCCTGGAGCTCACCGCGATCTGTATACTGGGCGGGCTGATCCTGGGCTGGGGCCTCGCGCTGGGGAGGGTATACGGGGGGCGGCTCGTCTACTCCCTGTGCACGGCCTATGTGGAGCTGGTACGCGGCACCCCCCTGCTCGTGCAACTGTTCGTGCTCTACTATGGACTCCCGGACGTGGGGATCGTGCTCCCTCCCCTCCTCGCCGCCGGGGTGGCCATGGGCATGAATACGGCCGCCTATCAGGCCGAGTACTTCCGGGGCGCCATCCAAGCGGTTCCAAAGGGACAGGTGCAGGCGGCCAGGGCCCTGGGGATGGGGCGCTGGCAGGCGGTGTGGTATGTGGTGCTGCCGCAGGCCATGCGGCTGGTGATCCCCGCCTGGTCCAACGAGCTCATCTACATGCTCAAATATTCGTCCCTGGCCTTCATCGTGGGGGTACCGGAGCTCATGGGCCGGGCCAGCTTGATCGCCGCCCGGAACTTCCGGTATTTCGAGATCTACCTGCTGGTGGCCGCGATCTACGTGGCCCTGGTGGGGATGCTGGCGGGGCTGCTGGGGTTGTTGGAGCGGAGGACCCGGATCCCGGGCCTGGAACGCCGGCTCTAGCGGGCTGCCCGGCCCCGCCCCTCACGCGCTGGTCGCTCGCCTGAACGCTCCCGGCTTCTCTCCCTGGAAATGACCTTCCCTACCCCCGGAAACCGGCGACCATCGCCATCGGTATGAGAGGAAGGGACCCCCTGGGGGTGTGAGGGGGAAGTGGTTGCTCCCCGAGTTCTCACCGGGGTGTGCGTTCTAACTCCTCCGGGGCCGCGGTACGCTTTTTCCCGGGGAGTCGGAGGGAGGGTTACCCTTTGCCGGGGAGGGTGAAAGCGGCAAGAATGGGTCAGGAGGTGATCCTCGATGAAGCGCGGGGTGTTGCTAGTTGCACTCCTGTCCCTGCTGGGAAGCGTGGGGGTGGGGCTCCCGCCTGGGGAGGTGCAGGAGGTCCGGGTGGGACAGCTCGTGAATATCGGGGTCTCCCCAGGTCATGATCACATCGCCATCCTCTTCCCCCAGGGTATTCGGGTGTTCTCCCCCGACCTGGAGCCGCTCGTCAGCCTCCCCCTCGACCAAAACGAGCGGCCCTGGGCGGTGGCGGTGGCCGGGGACTACCTGGCCTGCGGGACCGCCGGCGGGTTGGTCCGGCTCTGGGGGCTTTCCACGGGGCAGCCCCTCCGGGAATGGCGGGAGATCCCGGGGATGGTGTGGTGTCTTGGCTTCAGCCCGGATGGGACGCGCCTGGCGGCCGGAGGGCTGGACGGCACCCTGATCGTGTGGGACACCGCCTCCGGCGAGGAGGTGTACCGGGCCGATTTCGCGGGCGGCGTGTGGGGCTTGAACTTCAGTCCCCAAGGGGCGTTGCTGGCGGTGGGGTTGAGCCAGGGGGTGGGGCTGGTGGACCTGGAGTCCGGCAGCGAAGTGCTGGCCCTGGCGGGCGTGTCCGGCGAGGTATGGGGACTGGCCTTCTCCCCCGGCGGGGAGCGGCTGGCCGTGGGCACGGCGGCCGGGGAAGTAGGGGTGTGGGGGCAACCGGGGTGGACCCCCCTCTGGATCCAGGCCGGGCACGAGGAGCCGGTGTGGGCGGTGGCCTTCGACCACTCCGGGGACTACCTCCTGACGGCCGGGACGGGCAGGATGGTGAAGATCTGGCGGGCGACAGACGGGCTGGAGCTGGGGGCGTTGGCCCTGCATGCCGCCGCGGTGCGGCTGGTGGCCCCCCTTGCCCGCCCCGGGGCGTGCCTGTCGGCCTCGGAGGACGGGAAGCTGGCCCGGTGGGAGCTTCCCCGGGTGCTCTCATTGCGACCCCAGGTGCGGGATGTGTTCTACACAGAGAGGATCCGGGCCGGCCGGGAGCAGGTGATCATGGTGTCCTTCCGGGACGTGAACCGCGACCTCTCTTGGGCGTATCTGGAGCTGGTGGAGGGGGACAAGGCGCGGGTGGTGGTCAAGCCGGGCTGGAGTTTCCGGCCCCACCTTTCCGGGCATGGGGCGACCAGTTTTTCCTTCTCCCTCAAGGTGGAGGCCCCCCAGCGGGTTCGGCTGCGGCTGGTGCTGGTGGACGGGGCGGGTTTGCGGAGCGATCCCTATGAGTTCAGCGTAGAGGCCTATTGATTCCGGGGGGATGGCGGCGGGCTGGCTTGCGGTTTTGTTCCAAGGTGGAATAATTCAGGTTGGCATGAAACCGCCGGCCGCGTTCGCCGTGTTGGGCTGCCTGCTCCCAGGCCCCGCCCACGGCTACCAGCTCGGAAAACGGCTGAGCTCAGGCCTCGGCCCCATCTGGCACATCGCCCCTTCCCAGCTTTACTCCCTCCTGGCACGCCTGGAACGGGAGGGGCTCATCCAAGGACACTTGGAGCCCCAAGGGGCCAGACCGCCCCGCCGCGTGTTCTCCCTCACCCCGGCCGGACGGCACGCGTTTTGGGACTGGGCCACCTCCCCGGTGAGGCATGCCCGGGACGTGCGGCTTGAGCTTTTGGCCAAGCTGTACTTCCTCCATCGCCATGCCCCGGAGCGGATCCCAGCCCTCCTCTCCGCCCAGGCGGTGCGCCTGGCCCGCCTCCGGGACAGACTGGCGGGACGCGCGGCCCTCCCCTGCGATGACCCCTGGCTGGGCCGGATCGCCGCCCGGTTCCGGCTGCGCCAACTGGAGGCGCTCCTCTGTTGGCTTGAGGAGGTCATGATCTGTTACGAAAAGGAGGTAAAAAGTGCGTAAGCTGCTTTCGCTGCTTGTGGCCTTATCGTTCGCGGCCTCCGGGCAAGTGGTCCTGGTGGACCAAGCCGGTCGCCAGGAGACCGTTCCCACCGAGGTGGAGCGGGTGGTGAGCCTGTACGGAGTGGCCACCCTGTACCTGTACGCCCTGGGGCAGCAGGGGAAGCTGTCGCTGGGGACCTACGTGGGCCTGAAGCCCGGCTCCCCCGCCTGGGAGGCCCTCCTGGCGGTGGACCCGGAACTGGAGGCTAAATACACCCGCCAGAAGCTCTCCCTGGAGGAAGTGCTGGCCCAGGCCCCGGACCTGGTGCTGGCCAGCGGCGCCCAGGAACAGGAGATCGCCGACCAGTTCACCACGTTCGACATCCCGGTACTTCTCTTCAACTTCGAGACCCTGGCCGGCATCCACCAGGGGGTGGAGCTGTTGGGGGCCGCCCTCGGTGTCCAGGAGCGGGCCGCCGCCCTGATCGGCTACTACCAGGCCCGGCTGCAGGGGGTCGCCGCTGGCGTGTCCCAAGCCGGGGGGAGTCGGCCCCGGGTGCTGTTCGTCGGCACCCAGCCCTTCCGGGTGGCGAGCGGGGACATGTTCCAGTCCGAGATGATCGCCCTGGCCGGGGGGATTTCCCTTACCGCCGGGCTCAGCGGCTACTGGCAGGACGTCAGCGCCGAGCAGGTGCTGCTATGGGATCCGGAGGTGGTGTTCATCGCCCCCTACGGGAGGGTGTGCCCGGAGGATCTGCTCGCGGACCCGGTATGGCGGGGGGTGGCCGCGGCGGAGTCCGGCCGCATCCACAAGATGCCGCGCATCATCTCCCCCTGGGACGTGCCCACCCCGGAGTCCATCCTGGGGATTCTGTGGATGGCGGCCAAACTCCACCCCGCGCTCGCGCTGGACGTGGCGGGGGAGGCCCGCGCCTTCTACCGGGACTTCTTCGGGTATGAGCTCCCGCCGGAGTTGGTGGAGGAAATCGGTCGGTGAAACGGCGGATCCCCTGGGGGCTCCTGTTCGTCCTGCCCGT
>DQVA01000040.1 GCA_015661965.1 Candidatus Bipolaricaulota bacterium | reverse complement strand
CTCTCGGTGGCCGGGGACGGGTTGCAAGTGGAACTGACCGGGGAAACATGGGCGGTTGACCTCCTCACCGGGTGGCAAGGGGAGGAGGGGAGGGCGGGGGGCAAGGTGCTCGCGAGAAAGGACGATTGGGAATGGGGGTTGGCGTACTGCGAGGCCCGCGGGACAGAGCACGCCGCCGCGGCCGCTGCCTGGACCGTAGTCCCCCTGGTGGAGGGGCTGACCGCGCTGTTTGAGGTCGGTCTCGGGTATCAAGCCCCGTTCACGGACCGCGCCCTATTGGTGCGACTGGAGGCGGACGCCACTCCCCCCCTGCGACTCCGCCTGGATGCCTTCTCGGTGGGCCCTTATTTCCCGGGTCGACGGCGGGATCAAGAGGGGATCGCCTTTTCCGGGACCCTGCGAGCGGAGCCGTCTACCTTGCGGTTCTCCGTGGAACACCGGTGGGACAACGTGTGGCAGCTCCCTGGCGAGTCCAGCGTGGTGCGGAGCAGCCTGAACATCAACTTCCAATTCGCCCCGAACGAATGGCCCATGGGGTTCAGCGGCGGGGTGATGGTGGACCGCACGCGGGAGGAAATCCCCAGCCCCACCACCGACTCCCGCACCCGCCGACTGGAGGTCGGGCTCACAGGGGGCGAATCCCCTTTCTCATTCGCCCTCACCGGCCGCTGGCAGGAAAACATGGATTTCGTGTCCGCCACCGGTTACCACTCCCTGGAATATCAACAGCGGTTCTACCTCACCACGGACCGATTCACCGCCACCGTTCGCCTGGTGCAGAACGCCAACTACGGGCTGGATTGGTCCCTTGTTGACAGTGACTGGTCCGCCTCCCTAACCTTGCGCAGCACCGGCTCCCCGCACCCGTTGTCCTTCACCTGGACCCACAGCGAGGCTGGGGGCAGGGCGGATTTCAGGCTGGAGTATGAGCTGGCCCCGGCCTTCGTGCTCAAGGCCGGGGCCAGCAGCCGCTGGGACGCCGCTGGGGTGCCGGTATCGCTGCGGCTGCAGGCTGGGTTCGCCTATGAGTTCTCCTGGACCGTGCCTTTCCTGCCAGCCAAAGGGTGGTTGGAGGGGGAGGTATTCGTGGACCAGGATCGGGACGGGGAGCGTGACCGGGGCGAGCCAGGGGTGCAAGCAGCAGTGCTCTCCATCGACAGGATCAGGGTGTCCACCGACGAGAGGGGGCGATTCCGATTTCCCCCGCTTCCCCCTGGGGAATACGAGGTCACTGTGGAAAGCCTCCCACTGGGGGTCCGTCCTCTGGTTCCGGGTCCCTACCGAGTAGAGGTGGCCATCCACCGCCGCGAGGAGCTGACCATCCCCTGTCAGGTATTGGCCTCCATCCAAGGGGTGGTGTACGTCGATCAGGATCAGGACGGCACCAGGGCCCCCACGGAGCCGGGCCTCCCCCAAGTGCGGGTCTCCCTGGCCCGGGCCGGGGAGGAGGTGACCGTTGCCACTTCCGGTCCGGACGGAGCCTTCAGCTTCCCCGACCTGCCCCCAGGGGAATATACGCTTCGTTTGGAGCGAATCAGCCTGCCGGAGCGGTACGAGCCCACCACCCCAGAGGAGGTCACCCTCAGCCTGGCTCCAGGGGAGAAGGCCCAAGTGGAGTTCGGCGTCTGGCAACGGCCGCGCCCGGTGGTGGTGACCTTCCAGCCCCCCTTCGCCGATTTCGTGTGGGAGCCGGAACAGGTGGTGGCCGGGGCCCCGGTCAGGTTCGAAGGAACCCTGTCCGTGGATTTCGATGGGGAGATAGTGGAGTACGCTTGGGATTTCAACGGCGATGGGGAGGTAGATTCCACCCAGCCGGTGGCCGAATGGGCCTTCCCCGAACCCGGCACCTACCCCGTCTCTTTAACCGTGGTCGACAACGACGGCAATCAGGATACCGTGGTGCTGGAGGTAGACGTGGCCCCAAGCGAATAGGGGGCAAGGGGATCTTTGCCGGGTTTCAGGAGCTGCCCCTGCCCGGGCCGAACAGGCTCCGGGCCCGCCAGAAGTATTCCCCGCCTGAGATCACCGCTAACGCTACCGCCAAATACAAAAACGCGTCTTTCAAGGCGAAACCCACCGGGCCCATGCCGAAGTAGCGGGTGGCCAAGATGAACAGCACCAACCCCACGTGGGAGATGGTCTTGGCCTTGCCCAACGCTGAGGCGGAGATCACCTGTCCCTCCGCCACCGCCAAGATGCGCAGGCCCGTGACCAAAAACTCCCGGGCCAGGATGACCACCACCGGGGTGGCGGTGAGCTCGTCGAGCTGGACGAACGACACCAAGGCGGCGGCCACCAGGATCTTGTCGGCGATGGGATCGGCGAACCTCCCGAACGGGGTGACCTGTTTCAGAGAGCGAGCGAGATACCCGTCCACCGCGTCCGACAGGGCGGCCAAGGCGAAGATGGCGAGGGCCAGGATCTTGAACACGGTGCCTTGGGCGAACAGGAAATACATGAAAAGCGGGATCGCCAAGATCCTGGCCACGGTGATCTGGTTGGGGATCGTCCAGGTCATGGCCCTCAAAGTATCCTTGGTCCCGGGATTTGTCAATCTCCCTTAAGAACGCCGGACCGGAAATACGGGTGCCCCGGATGACGCTTCCGGGGCCAGCCCAACCGCCTCCCGGGACAGCTTTGGCTTCTGGCTCGGCCTCGGTTATCCTATCTTTATGCTGATCGGAGCGGTGGCAGATACCCATGATAACCTGACCCTCCTGCGGCAGGCGCTAGCCCTGCTCAAGGAAGGGGGGGCGGAATTGGTACTCCACGCGGGTGACTTCGTGTCCCCCTTCGTGGCCCTGCCCTTCCAAGAGGCGGGGTTGCGAATGATAGGCGTGTTTGGCAATAACGACGGGGACAAGCTTTATCTCCGGGAGCGGTTCTCCGGGG
>DQVA01000253.1 GCA_015661965.1 Candidatus Bipolaricaulota bacterium | reverse complement strand
GGATCTGATGCGGGCCATTGCCCATGTGGCGGGGTTCCAGATCGAGATCAAAAACATCGCATTCGACGCCATCATCGAGAACGTGCGCACCGGGCGGGCGGACATCGGGGCTTCCGGGTTCACCATCACTGCCGAGCGGGAGCGGGTGGTGGACTTTTCGATCCCCTATTTCCTGTCCAACCAGGCGGTGTTGGTGCGCAAGGATTCCGGGCTGAACATCGTCACCGCCTTGGCTGGGCTGGGGCCGAACAAGGCCGTCGGGGCCCAGAACGGCACCACCGGGTTCTACTGGGTGGAGGACAACCTCCAAGCTGCCGGGATCGACATCGAGCTCAAGGGTTATGAGACCTATCCGGCGGCCATCCTGGACCTGGTAAACGGACGGGTGGACGCGGTGATCCAGGACGAGCCCGCCTCCATGGCCTCCATCGCCGCCTATCCCGACGTCCTGACCGTCGCCGGGATCATCAACACCAACGAGTACTTCGGGTTCCTGGTGGCCGAAGGGGATCCGCACGGGCTCCTGCCCAGGTTCAACCAGGCCCTGAACGAGCTGGGACTCACCGTGCGTGAGCTGCCCGGTGGCATTCAAGAGCTGGTGATCGAAGAGGGAAGCTTCATCGACGGCCTGATGGACATCTACTTCGGGCCGGACCTGGACGAGGTAACCGCCGCCTGGGGCAAGTGCAAGGACTTGCTGCTGGCCGGGGACCTGACGGGCTATATCCAGTGCATGAAGGCGGAACTGGGGCTGTAGGTAGGTGAGTGGAATCCGGTGAGTGGTGAGGAAGGTACAGGGGCCCCTCCCCGGGGAGGGGTCCCTGGCTTGTAGGAGGGCGGATGGAGTTCTTCCTCAAGCTGGGCCAAGTGGGGCAGCACCTCCCCATGCTTATGCGGGCCTCGGTGGTGAACTTGGAGCTGCTGGGGGCCTTGCTGGTGATCGGGTTCCTTATCGGCACCTTGGTTGCCCTGCTCCAGGTGTACGGGGGGCGGGTGCTCTCCACGGGGGCATCCGTCTACGAATGGGTCTTCCGAAGCATTCCAGCCTTGGTACTCCTGTTCCTGTTCTACTACGGTCCATCCCACTTCGGCCTCGACATCCAATCCTTCCTGGCAGCCTCCTTGGCCCTGGGGTTTCGGTCCTCGGCCTATCAGTCCCAGATCTTCCGGGGGGCCATCCAGGCCATTCCTTCAGGCCAGATGATGGCCGCCCGCGCGCTGGGCATGTCCAAGCTTTCGGCCATCCGCCATGTGATCCTGCCCCAGGCGTTTCGCCTGGCCATCCCCGGCTGGTCCAACGAGTACTCCTCGGTGGTCAAGGACACCACCCTGGCCTACGCCGTGACCCTGAACGAGATCATGCGGTACGCCAAGACCATCATGGACCGCCAGTACGACCTGGCCATGGCCACCTTCATCGTGGTGGCCCTGGTGTTCTTGGTGTTCACCTATTCCGGGAACGCCCTGCTCGGACTGGTGGAGCGGCGGTTCCGCATCCCTGGCTTGCAGATGCCCGGGGCCACGGGCGCGGTCCTATGAGAGAGGGGACCATGGACGCACTCCTACTGGTAGAGGACATCCACAAGCGCTACGGCAAAGAGGAGGTCCTGAAGGGCGTCTCCTTCCAGCTCCAGAAGGGGGAGACCAAGGTGATCATCGGGCCCTCTGGGACCGGGAAGTCCACCCTGTTGCGGTGCATCAACCGCCTCACCGAGCCGGACCGGGGCCGGGTGTGGCTGGAGGGGGTGGAGGTCACCTCCCGCAAGGTGGACATCAACCGGATTCGAGCTCAGATAGGGTTCGTTTTCCAGGACTTCAACCTGTTCACCCATCTTGCCGCCCTGGACAACGTGCGGCTGGGCCCCATGCGGGTGCTGGGGATGCGGAGGGACCAGGCCACCAAGCTTGCCCGAGAGGAGCTGGCCCGGGTAGGGCTGGCTGGCAAAGAGGACGCCTTCCCGGCCCAACTCTCGGGGGGACAACAGCAGCGGGTGTCCATCGCCCGGGCGCTGGCCATGAACCCGAAATTGATCCTGTTCGACGAGCCCACTAGCGCCCTGGATCCAGAGCTCATCGGGGAGGTGTTGGAGGTCATGATCCAGCTGGCCAAGGATGGGATGACCATGATCGTGGTGACCCATGAGATGGGGTTTGCCCGCTCGGTGGCCGACGAGATCATCTTCATGGAGAAGGGCGTGATCGTGGAGCAGGGGCCGCCGGCGCAGCTGTTCTCTGCCCCCAGACACCCCCGCACCGCAGAGTTCCTCAGCAAGATCACGGAGCTCTATGGAGAGACGGAGGGATGAGCGGGTTCTATTTTGAGTGGTCGTTCCTGCCCAAACTCGCCCAGGGGCTGCTCCTCACGGTGGAGATCACCGGGGCCTGCATCGCCTTCGGGTTCGTGCTCGGGGTGCTGCTGGCGCTGGGGAGGGTGTACGGGGGGCGGCTGATCTCCATCCCATGCGGGATCTACATCCATTTCTTTCGGGGCACGCCCCTCTTGACCCAGCTGTTCATCGTGTACTTCGGCCTTCCCAACTGGGGCATCCAGCTCTCCGCCTTCTTGAGCGGTGTGTTGGCCCTGGGGCTCAACACCGCCGCCTACCAGGCGGAATACTTCCGGGGAGCCATCCAAGCGGTGAAGCGGGGCCAGATGATGGCCGCCCGCTCCTTGGGGATGTCCCGGATTCAGGCCATCCGTAGCGTGATCCTGCCCCAGGCGTTTCGGATAGTGATTCCCTCTTGGTCCAACGAGCTGATCTTGATGCTCAAATACTCGTCAATCGTGTATTCGATTGCGCTGTTGGACTTGATGGGAATGGGAAAGCGCATTGCTGCCCGCAACTTTAACTACTTCGAGGTGTTTGTGGTGGTGGCCCTGTTCTACCTGGTGCTGGTGTTGGCATTGTCTCAGTCTTTGCGTTGGTTGGAGCGGCGGGTGCGGGTGCCGGGGCTGGGGGCCCCGGGCCTGCGATGATCCCCGTTTGCTGGCAAGCATCCGGCCGCCACCTCCACCGGGGGGAACCTGTAGCACTGAGGCTTCCTGGCCCTTACCTGGGTTGCTCCCCGTCCAGGGCGGCGGCCAGCGCCCGGGCCTCCGCCAGGGCACGGTCGGCCAGGGCCTCCGGGATGAGGCCCTCCCTCACCCTGCGCGCCAGCTCCTCCTCGTCCACGAGCTCCACCTCGCCATCGGGGTAACGGACCACGTCCACTTCCAGGTCCAGGTAACGCACGCCGTCGGGGTAGAGCTCGGGCGGGGTGTGGATGTTGTAGATCTCGCCTATGGGGGTCCCGTCGGCGCGGAAGTACGTCCTCTTCCCCCACCACCTCCCCTCGTAGAGCTCCACCTCCCCGTGATCCCCCTCCTCCTTGGGGACCTCCAGCGAATCGTACGCCCCCCGGCCCGGAACCTCCGCTCCAGCACCAGCACTTCCCCCGGCACGAACCGCGCCACCGTGCCCCGCCAAAAGAAGCCGTCCCCCGCCTTCCCATGGCGGACCTCCACCTCCTTCCCCGGGCGGAAGTGCCGGTACACCAACGCCTCCAGGAGCTCGGCCGCCCTCCCCGGGAGGTCCTCCGGGGCCGCACCGGCCTCCGCCTCGTCCACCCGGGCGGGGTCGATGACCTTGAGGTGGTGATGGCCGGGGATGGTGGGGACGTATCTTGCCCGGATCCCGTCGAGGGCCTCCTTGACGGGGCGGGGGAACTCCGCGAGGAACCGGGCCTTGGCCGCCAGCAGCGCCGCCAAGGGGCCCCCCGGGCCCCGGGGGCGCGGGAGCCCCTGGGGGACGAAGAGGGCATAGGGGAGGGCCTCGCGCAGGGCCGCCACCACCTCCTCCGTCGCCCCCCTCACCCCCTCGATGGAGACGCCCTGTCTATCCCGGTGGTCGACGATGAGGACCTCCTCGGGGCCGGGGTCGTCCGGGAGCCCGAAGCGGTCCCGGATCATCTCGCTGGGGGAGACGATCTCGAACCCCCGCTCAAGGAGCAGCCCCGTCAGGGCGGTGGCGTAGATCCCCCGGATCTTTACCCTAACCCCTCCCATAGCCGATCCCCCGGATCACCAGCGTGTTCCCCCGGACCTCCCACGAGGCCCCGAGGATCTTTTCCGCCAGCCACAGGTTGGACTCCACGTGGTCGGTGAGTCCGGGGACGAGGTAGCGGCTCTCCCCCTCGGCCAGGGCGGCGTAGGGGATGAGCTGGTCCGCCAGGTGCCGGTCCACCGTGGCCCCGGAGTCGAGGTCCTCAAGGAGCATCCGCGCCACCGCCTCCCCGATCTCCTCGGCGGAGCGCCGGGGGGCCCCGGCCCGATCGGCGCCCAAGCGCGCCCCCCCTCCCGTCCTCGCAGAAGAGGGCCAACGCCGCCCCGGGCTGGGGCGCGGTCTCGTCGTGGAGGATGGAGAAGGGGGCCGTGATCCCCCGCCGCTGGAGCACCGCCTGGCACCGCTTGGCCATCCGCTCCGAGACCTTCCTCCCCCTCAGGTGGGAGGAGAGGGCGATCCCCCAGAAGCGGAGCTCCCCCTCGAGCTCCTCCCGCACGAGGGGGCGCAGTTTCCCCTCCACGGGCGTGACCGAAAGCTCGACGATCCCCCCGCCCTTGGGGACGTAGCCGGGACGGACGACCTCGAGCTCCGCCCGGAGCCCCATCTCCCCCAGGGCGGGGAGGAGGACGTGCCGGGTGTGGAAGGCCGAGGGGGCGAAGTCCTGGAAGAGGCCGCCGCGGATGCGGAAGACGGAGGGCCCTTCGGCGAAGGCCGCCACCGGGAGCACGGTGAGGGCGAGCATGGTGGTGGAGCCCGCGGTGCCGATGTCCCAGACGTGTTCCCCTCCGGCTAGCTTCCGCCCAGGGCGGAAGCGGAGCTCCATGCTCCCCACCGCCGCCCCGTCCAGCTCCCCGCCGCACAGCTCGGCCACCGCCCGCACCGCCCGCAGGTGCTGGGGGCGCAGCCCGGGTTTATCCCGTTTGGCGCGGATGTTGTAGAGGAAGAGCTCCTCCCCCAGGAGGGCGGCCAGGGCCACCGCGGTGCGGACAATGGTGCCGCTCCCGGATTTCCTCGCCCCGTCTATCCGCAACATGTCCCGGGCGAAGTATAATTTGAAGATTCGCTGTGGATGTGAGGATAAGAGAGGCACGGCCCGAGGATGCGGAGGCGCTCGTCCGCCTGATCGCCACCTTCCGGGCCGAGCTCGCGCGGTTCCACGGCGAGGAACGGGAGCCGGACCCAGATGCCGCCCGGGAGGAGCTCGCAGAATTTCGGGCCAAGGGCTTCCCGATCCGCGTCGCCGAGGTCGGGGGGGAGCCCGTGGGGTACCTCGTCTGCCGCGTGGAGGACG
>DQVA01000314.1 GCA_015661965.1 Candidatus Bipolaricaulota bacterium | reverse complement strand
TGGCTGAGGTCTCGCCGGGAGGGGCGCGGGTGGGCCTCGTGGAGGTGGAGTGGGAAAGCCCCTTGGCCCGGGCGAGGGGGCCGGAGAACGTGATCGTCTTCGAGACCCGCCGCTTCCGGGAATGGCCGCTGGTCATCAGCGGCCCCGGGGCCGGGCCAGCGAGCACCGCCGCCGGTCTTCTCGCCGATATCGTCCGATTGGGGCAGGAGCTCTAGGAGGTAACGATGGAAAAGATCCCGGTGGGGATACTAGGCGCCACCGGCATGGTGGGGCAATGGTTCGTGAAGTTGCTCGCCCACCACCCCTGGTTCGAGGTCACCGCGCTGGCGGCCTCGGCCCGCTCGGCCGGGAAGACGTATGCGGAGGCCACTACCTGGGTCATCCCTGGGGAGCCGCCGGAGGCGGTGCAGGGAATGGTCATCGAAGCGTGTGACCCCCACCTCCCCTGTCGGTTGGTGTTCTCCGCCTTGCCCGGGGCCGAGGCCGGCCCCATCGAGGAGGCCTTCGCCGCCGCCGGCTACGTCGTCTCCTCCAACGCCAGTAGCCACCGCTATGACCCGGACGTGCCGCTCCTCATCCCGGAGGTGAACCCCGACCATCTTGGGCTCATCGAGGTCCAGCGGAGGCGGCGGCGTTGGCAGGGCTTCATCGTGACCTGCGCCAACTGTTCCACCACCCAGCTCGTCTTGGCCCTGGAGCCCCTGCGGCGGGCCTTCGGAATCCGTGCGATCAGCGTGGTTACCATGCAGGCCCTGTCCGGGGCGGGCTACCCCGGGGTGCCCGGGCTCTCCATCCTGGGTAACGTCATCCCTTACATCCCCGGTGAGGAAGAGAAGCTGGAGCGGGAGCCCAAGAAGATCTGGGGGGTGCTCCAAGGGGAGGAGATTGCGGAGGCGGAGCTGGCGATCAGCGCCCACTGCCACCGGGTGGCAACCCGCGATGGGCATCTGGAGGCCGTCTCGGTGGCGCTTGAGCGGGAGGCCGCCCTGGAGGAGGTCATCGCGGCCCTGGAGGACTTCCGGTCCCTCCCCCAGGAGCTTGAGCTCCCCAGCGCCCCGGCCCGGCCGATCGTGGTGCGGAAAGAGCCCGACCGCCCCCAGCCGCGGCGCGACCGCGAAGAAGGAGGGGGGATGAGCGTGGTGGTGGGACGGGTGCGGGCGTGTCCGGTGCTCGACTGGAAGCTGGAGCTCCTGGGGCACAACACCGTGCGTGGGGCCGCTGGCGGCGCCATCCTCAACGCCGAGCTCCTCCTCGCCCAAGGGTACCTGGGCTAAGATGCGGTACGAACGGGGGACTCTGCATGCGCTACTGGGGGACTTCGTCGTCTACCGGGGCCTTGTGCCTCAAGACGCGAGGCTCCCCGGGCTCCCGGAGATCCGGGCGGAGCTTGGCCTCCCGAAGGGGCACCTCCCGCGGAAGGCCGAGCCTTCTTATGCCCGGGTCGTCCTCCGCATCCTGCGGGCGGCCCAGGCCTTGCGCACCCGGGCCCCCCTTTCCCACCTCCTCTACATCGGCGACACCAAGAGGAACGATGCCCTCACCATCGCCGGCCTGGGAAATCACCTCCCCATTCGGGGATTCATCGCCGCCGAGGCACCGGATGAAGCCAAAAACGTCGAGATCCAGGGCCGGGTGATGTACGCCAACCGCTGGGGGGCGCTGGCGGATTTTCTTGGCTGGCTGCAGAAAGAGCGCTATCCCCTTGCCGATGAAACCGCGCTCCTCCTGGACCTGGATAAGACCGCGTTCGGGGCGCGGGGGAGGAACTCCCAGGTCATCGATTCCGCCCGGGTGGCGGCGGTACGCCGCACCGTGGAGGAGGCCCTGGGGGGAGCCTTCGACGAACAGGCCTTCCGGGCGGTGTACGCCGAACTCAACCGGCAAAAGTACCACAGCT
>DQVA01000087.1 GCA_015661965.1 Candidatus Bipolaricaulota bacterium | reverse complement strand
GCGATGTTTTTGATCTCGATCTGGAACCCCGCCACATGGGCAATGGCCCGCATCAGATCCAGGTCAAAGCCCAAAAACTCCCCGGCCTCGTTAACCATCTCGAAGGGCGCCCAGGGGATGTCCGAGGCCACGATGTAGGTCTCCTGGGCCACCGCCCCCAGGCCCAAGAGCAGCCCTACCGCTAGAATCACTACACACTTCTTCACGCTACCCACCTCCTTTGGTTGAGTGCCTTCGCGCCAATATAGCATGCCCTCTTCCCCCGGGTCAAGAAGCAGGATCGCTCGCCTATAATCTTGGAGTGGAACGCTTTGGGTATCATGGGGCCATGCGAAGGGTGTTGCTGGTAATCCCGGTGTACAACGAAGCGGCCACCTTGCCCCAGGTGTTGGCCGCCGTAAAGAGGCTATGGCCGGGGGAGATATTGGTGGTGGACGATGGTTCCACCGATGCGACCCCGGATATCGTGAAGGGGGAAGGGGTAAAACTGGTGCGACACCCGAACAATCGGGGTTATGGGACAGCGCTCCTTTCCGGGTTCGCCTGGGCAGAGAGGCAGGGCTACCACTGGGTTATCACCATGGACGCCGATGGCCAGCATGAGCCCGCCTTCCTGCCCGAGTTCTTGGACCGCATCCAAGCCACACAGGCCGACATCGTCTCCGGCTCTCGCTATCTGGACCCACGGCTGGCACAGGGCCCATCCCCGGAGGACCGACGCTGGGTCAACCGGGCCATCACCGCCTTGCTGCGGGAACTCACCGGCTATCCCCTCACCGATGCCTTCTGTGGGTTCAAGGCATATCGGCTGGCAGCGCTGCGCCAGCTGCCCTTGCAGGAACAGGGATATGCATTCGCGGTGGAGCTGTGGATCAAGGCGGCCTATGCCGGGCTCAAGCTGGAGGAGATCCCGGTGCCGCTCATCTACTACGACTTCGAAAAGGGGGTGGGACGTTGCCCGGCTCGGGAGAGGCTGGCCGTGTACCTGGAGGCGGCGGCAAGAGCGCTCCGCTGGACGTGCTCGTCGTAGCCGCCCATCCGGATGATGCCGAGATCGGCCTGGGGGGCACCATCGCCCTGCTTACGGCAAGCGGGCTCAAGGTGGGAATCGTGGACCTCACCGATGGCGAGCCCACCCCGCACGGGGACCCCGCCACCCGCAGGGAGGAAGCCCAGCGGGCCGCGAAGCTTCTGGGGGCATGCGACCGGATGATCCTGGGGTTCCCCAATCGCTACCTCCAAGACACCGTGGAAGCCCGCATCGCCCTGGCCGAGGTGTACCGTACCCGCAGGCCCCGGGCGGTGTTCGCCCTGCTGGGGCAGGACCAGCACCCGGACCACTTGGCGGCCGCCGCCATCGCCCGCCACGCCCGCTTCTACGCCAAGCTCTCCAAGACGGACATGGCCGGCGAACCTTACTACCCGCCGCTCCTCCTCCAGTACGCCACCAGCCACCTGCGGCGGGTGCTCCTCCCCACCGCTATCGTGGACATCAGCGGGACGTTCGAGTTGAAGCTCCGCGCAGTGCTCTGCTACGAAACCCAGTTCGGTTGGCGGCGGGACCTCCTGCTGGACCGGCTCACCACGACCGCTAAGTTCTACGGGGCCAAGATCGGGGTGGCGTACGGGGAACCCATCTTCTCCCCGGAGGAGCTGCCGATCTGGGACCCGGTGGGGCTGCTCCCCCGGTGAGGGCATGGATCCCGCAGCGGCATGGGGAGGTGGCCTGGGGCTGGGG
>DQVA01000190.1 GCA_015661965.1 Candidatus Bipolaricaulota bacterium | reverse complement strand
GCTCCCTGTGCCTGCTTGGCCTGGGCGGAAAACGCTACCGCATCCCCCCGGGAGAGATTGGCTTCCGGGGTTTCGATGAGCAGGTGGTGGGTTCAGCATCAGGCAATAGGGGTAGCAGCGCCAGCGGTAGTGTTCCACCACCTCGGCCAGGACCTCCAGGAACGCGAGGCGGTCTTGGTCGTCCAAGTGGATGGGCTGTCTGGCGTTTCCCCGGGAGGTGATGTGGCGCGCGGCCCCCGGAAACCCTAGTTGCAACGGCCTGGCCATGGTAGCAGCACAATCAGTCACATCAAAAGTAAAGACCTGACCCCAAAGTTTCACGGGCGGAGGAAACAGGACCGCAAAATTATACGGCACATCCCTCGGACGAAAGGAAAAAGGACCGAGCCCCAACCCGGTCACCGGAGGCGGGCGATGGCGGCGGCGAGCTCCCGGACCCGCGCGGGGTCCACCGGGCCGTGCACGTCCCCACCCCGTTTCAGGTACGTGCCCACGATAAAGCCGTCGGCGGCGCGGAAGCCGGCCACACGCTCCGGGGTGACCCCGCTTCCCACGAGCACGGGGAGGTCACAGGCGGCCTTCACCGCGGCCAGGTCCTCGGGGCGGGCCGGGAGGCCGGTCCCGGCGCCGGTGACGATCAGGGCATCGGGGAGGTTGCGGGCGGCGTCGTGGGCCGCCTGGGGGAGGGGCTGGGGGTGCCAGGCGTGCTTGACGTGCACGTCGGCCAGGATCGCCACTTCCGCCCCCAGGCCCCGGCGCAGCGAAAGGAGCCGGTGGGCTTCCCCCTCGATGATCCCCTGGTCCGTGAACGCCACCCCGGAGAACACGTTCACGCGGATGAACCGGGCGCCGGCCGCGGCGGCCACGGCCAGCGCCGCCTCCCCGTCCGAGCGCAACACGTTGACGCCGACGGGGATCCGGGCCCGGCGTACCAGCTCCCGGACGATCACCGCCATGAACGCCACCGTGGCTTTGGAGGCCCGCTTGGGAAAGGGCGCGTCCCCGAAGTTCTCCACCAGGGCCGCGTCGGCTCCGCCCTCCTCCAGGGCGGCCAGGTCAGAAAGGGCCCGCTCCAGCACCTCCCCCAGCCCCCCGCCCCCGTACCGGACGCTCCCCGGCAGGGGCCCCAGGTGCACCATCCCGATAAGCGGCTTCTTCACGGGGAACACCGCGTCAAACATGCTCACCCCCCGCGATCGCCCCCTCCAGGGAGGACAGGGACTCCCGGAGGCGGTCCTTGTCGAAATCGAGATAAACCCCGGCGATCCGCTCCCGCAGAAGCTCGAACAGGATCCCGGGGCCCGGGCGGGGCGCGAACCCCCGGGAGATCTCCCGCGCCCGCTCGATCCTCTCCCCCTTGGGGAGCTCCCCGAACCCCTCCGCCAGCCGATGTGGATAGGCGTCCGGGTCGCCGGAGGTGGTGACCCGGGCGGCACAGGTGGGCGATCCCCTGACCCCCACCAGGATCACCCGGGCGGGGCGCTCCTCGGCGATGACCCGCTCGATGAACCCCGCCACCCGCCCGGCCACCTCCCGCATCCCCAGGCGCTCGTAGACCTCCCTGGGGGCCGGCGCCCGGGGGAAGCCGCGCAG
>DQVA01000130.1 GCA_015661965.1 Candidatus Bipolaricaulota bacterium | reverse complement strand
GCCCGCCGGGCGCTGGAGATCGCGGCCGCCGGCGGCCATAACCTGCTCATGATCGGGCCCCCTGGTGGGGGTAAATCCCTGCTTGCCCGGTGTCTCCCCGGCATCCTGCCGCCGCTTTCCTTTGAAGAGGCCCTAGAGGTAACCCGCATCTACTCGGTGGCCGGCCTGCTACCTCCCGGGCACCCCCTGATTCAGGAGCGCCCGTTTCGGGCCCCCCACCACACCATCTCCTATGCCGGCATGGTGGGGGGTGGCCACGGGGTCCCCTCCCCCGGGGAGATCACGTTGGCCCACCAGGGGGTCCTGTTCCTGGACGAACTGCCGGAGTTCGACCGCAAGGTGCTGGAAGCCTTGCGGCAACCGCTGGAGGACCGGCGGATCGCGGTGGTGCGGGCCGGAGTGGCGGTGACGTTCCCCGCCTCCTTCACCCTGGTGGGGGCCATGAACCCTTGCCCCTGCGGGCATTTGGGCGATCCATTAAAGCCCTGCCGCTGCCGCCCTCACGAGATAGTCCAGTACCGCAAGCGCATTTCCGGACCGTTCCTGGACAGGATCGACCTGTTCGTACAGCTCCCCCGGCTGACCAAGGAGGAGTTGCTGGGGGACGGGACCGGGGAGCCGTCCCAGGCGGTGCGGGCTCGGGTAGCGGAGGCCCGACAAATACAGGGGGCCAGATTCGCCCGCCCTCGCACAAACGCGGAGATGGGCCCCGGCGAGGTGGAGGAACGGTGCCCCCTGGACCGGGAGGCGAAGGCACTGTTGGCGCGGGCCATAGACCATTTCGCCCTCACCGGCCGGGGCTACGTGCGCGTGCTCAAGGTAGCTCGTACCATTGCGGACCTGGCCGGTACTGATACTATTCGGGCCGAACACCTTGCTGAGGCTTTGCAGTACCGGGCATTTGAGGAGGGAGAACCGTGAGAACCGCCTCCGGATTGTGGCTAGCGCTGGCCTGCATCGCCGTGGGCATGTTGGGAGCTGCCCAGCAGCCGTTCACCGTAAGCCGGATCGAGATCTTGGGGAATCAGAACGTGCCTACCAGGGAGATCCTGGCAGCGGTGGGCTTTCAGGTGGGGGACACCGTGGACGCCGCTCGGGTGCGGGAGGCGGCCCAGGCCATCGAGGACTTGGGCTACTTCGCCAAGGTGACCCCCGAACTGGCTGTGGAAGACGGCGAGGTAGTGGTTAAATTCACGGTGGTGGAGTTCCCCAAGATCCGGCGGATAACCCTGCTGGGGGTGCCGGAGCTCCACGTGGAAGGGGGCACCCTGTGGGCCGCGCTCCGACAACTGTTTTCCACCCCGCAAGTCTCCAAAACCAGGATCCGCTCCATCCTCAAGGAGCACGGGGTCCATCCCGGAGCGGTGCTCAACAAGGTGAAGCTCCAGGAGGCCCTAGAGGCTGTGCTTAAGGAATATGAGGACAAGGACTTGGCCACCGTGCAGATCGGCCAGGTCATCCCCGGGGAAGAACTGATCATCGAGATCCAGGAACTCCCGGTGTTGGGGCATCGGTTCTCCGGCTTGTCCACGGTGCCGGAACAGGTGCCGCAGGAGATGATCACCGTCCCCACCGGGCAGGTGGGGCGTTACTCCCAGATCCAGGCGTCCTTCCGCTGGCTCTCTTCCTCCATCTATTTCACCGCGGTGAATGTGGTCCCGGAGCTGGACGCCGGGGGGGTCTGGCTCCACTGGGAACTTGAGGAGCGGGTCCTTCTCCCTTCTCCACAGGAGCTTCGCGGAATCGAGCTGGTAGGGGAGGAGGCCGTGCCGGTGGGACGCCTTACCCCCTTGCTCGGACCCCTACCCTCCGGCCCGGCCACCAACTATGACGTGCTGCGGGCCCTAGAGGAGGTGAACCGTTATCTCCGGCGGGAGGGCTACTTCATGGTGGACTTCCGCCCGGCCGGGGTGGAGGCTGGGATCCTCAAGGTGGAGGTCAGGGAGGGGAAGATCGCCCGGATCGTGATCCAGGGGACCCCCACCACCCAGGCCCGGGTCATCCGGCGGGTGATGGACCTCCGGGAGGGGGAGTTCCTCACCGAGGCCAGGTTCAGCGCTGCCAGACAAGCCTTGATGACCTTGGGCTATTTCAGCGATGTCACCCTGACTCCGGCCTGGGAGGAAGAGGGGCTGGTGCTGTCGGTGGAAGTGCATGAACTCAAGAAGCTAGGGAGGATCGGCGGCTCCATGGCCTTCTCTCCCCAGGAAGGCCTGGTCGGCAACCTGGAGTACTCCCAGAAGAACCTGTTCGGCACCGGTCAAGACGTCTCCTTAACCCTGTCCCAAGGGGTTTCCGAAACCGGCAGTACCACCTGGACACTGGGTTACAAGGGACATGCGTTTCCGGTCTACGACCTGGTGGCCCTCGACCTGTATAGGAAAACCGCCCCTCTGGAGGATGGGAGCAAGGTCACCCTGGGAGGAAGTTTCACGTTGGCCTACCCGCTTGACCTCTACTTGGATCTCAAGCTCAGGCTGACCAGCGAGCAGAGCTTTTACCTGCCCACTGGTGGGCCCAGCGAGCCCCGCACCGCCCTGACGGTGGGGGTGAGCTACGACTCCCGGGACAATCCGTTCTTCACCCGCACCGGCTACGCAGGCTTCCTGTCCTTGGAGAAGGCAGGCACCTTCGCCCCCGGGGTGGAGTATTTCTCGGTGGAAGCGCAGCTCATTCGGTTCTGGCCCATCGACCTTTACACCCCCTGGGGCAACTGGCGGGCGGCGTTCGCTCAGCGGACCATGCTTAAGTTGGGCTGGGACCTGCCGGCCGAGTACCAGTACGAGCTGGGGGGGCTGTACTCGGTGCGGGGGGCGGACGCCAGTCTCACGGATCGGTTGGGCCTTCTCAACACAGAGCTCCGGTTCGAGCTGGCCGATGGCTTGTCCCTGGCCCTGTTTGGAGACCTAGGGGTTGACCTCTCCCAGGCCGTCGTCAAGGGCTCGGTGGGGTTGGAGATCGCCGTGCATTTGGGGGGGATGTTCTTCCGAATTGACATCGCTTGGCCGAGCGACCGTCCCTGGACTTGGGTGCCGGCCTTCGAGTTCGACATGGCCCCCATGTTTTGAGGTATGATGGGATTTATCCTGTGTACGGAAAAGGAGGCGCGATAGTATGAAGGCGAGTATGCTCGCTGCGGTGGTCATCGGGGCCCTGGTGGCAGGGTTTGTGGGGGGGATCGTGGCAGGGTTGCTGTTCCAGGGGGGCGGGGATGTCTCCGGGCTGGAGTCCCGGATCGCTGGGGTGGAATCCCGCCTGGCCTCGTTGGAGAGCAGGGTGGCTGCCCTACCCCAAGAGGCCGGGCTCCGGGTAGCTTATGTGGACGCGGAAGACCTGTTCATGAAGGTGTTCCTCCCTCAGGTGGATGCCGAGCGCCAGGCCATGGCCCAAAAACAGCAGGAGGTCCAACAGCTCCAAGCCCGCCACATTCAGGGGGAGATCGATCAGGAGGAGTACCAGCAGCAGGGGGCCAGGCTCCAGGCAGAGTTACTTCAGGCCCAGCTCAACGTCAACCTCACCATGCTGGACAAGATGATCGCCTCCCCGGGTTTTGCCAACTTCCGGGGGGATCTCGAGCGGATCCGCGACTCGGCCCGGCCACTGGCCACCGAGGTGGGGAACCTGGTGCAGTCCGCCCAGGTGGGGATCGTCGATCTAGAAGGGTTCATGGCCACTTATCAGCAGCTGAAGTCAGCTTTCCAACAACTTGATCAGCTACTCACCCAAGCTGCCGCGGCCAAGATCGTGGAGATCGCCCAGCAAGTGGCCCGGGAGCAGGGGCTCGACTTGGTCCTCCGCAAGAAGGACGTGCTCATCTACTACAACGACCAAAAGATCACCGACATCTCCGGGGAGGTGGAGGGGAGGCTCTGGGGCCTGTTCTCCAGCAGCTGAGGGCTATGGACGTCGAGGGGCTCAAGCGGGCGTTGCCGCTTGGGTACCCGTACTTGCTGATAGATCGGGTGCTGGAGCGGGGTGCGGAGGTGGCGGTGGCGCTGAAGTGCGTCACCGTGAATGAGCCATATTTTCAAGGCCACTTCCGCGCCCCCTATCCCTCGGTGATGCCCGGCACCATGATGCTGGAAGGGATGGCCCAGACCGCCGGTTTGCTCATGCCGGAGGGGAAGCTAGCGGTGCTGGCCGGGGTGGAACGGGCCCGGTTCCACCGGCCGGTGGTGCCCGGCGACCGACTGACCTACCGGGCCAAACTCCTCCGCCGTCGGTTGGGGCTTCTCAAAGCCGAGGTGGAAGCCGAGGTGGAGGGAACCCGGGTGGCGGAGGCGGTGATACTGTTGATGGAGTGGGGAGATGTGGGGAAGATTAGTTGAAAGTGTGCCCAACGTGTCCGAGGGCAGAGACCAGGGGACCATTCAAGCCATCGCTGCGGCCATCGAGGGCGTCGATCGGGTGAGGCTGCTGGACGTGGACCCGGACCCTGACCACAACCGCACCGTCTACACCCTGGTGGGGGAGCCGGAAGGTGTGTTGCGGGCCATCCTGGCCTTATTCGAGACAGCCCTGCCTCGAATCGACCTCAGGCGGCATCGAGGGGAGCACCCCCGCATGGGGGCGGTGGACGTGGTACCGCTGGTCCCGGTGCGGGGCGTGGGCATGGAGGAGTGCGTGGCCCTGTCCCGCAGGCTGGGCGAGGAGATCTGGACCCGTTTCCGGGTCCCGGTTTACCTGTACGAGGAGTCGGCCACCCACCCCGAGCGGCGCGATCTGGCGCAGATCCGCAAGGGCGAGTTCGAGGGGTTCCCGGACAAGATCCAACGGCCGGAGTGGGCCCCGGACTTCGGGGAACCGGTCGTCCACCCCACCGCTGGGGTGGTGGCGGTGGGGGCGCGTGAGTTCCTCATCGCCTTCAACGTGAACCTGGGCACCTCGGACCTCAAGGTGGCCAAGGAGATCGCCCGGGCGGTGCGGGGCTCGTCCGGGGGCCTGCGGTACGTGAAGGCGCTGGGGTTTGCACTGGAGGACCGGGGGATCGTGCAGGTCTCCATGAACCTCACCAACTTCCGCAAGACCCCCATCCCGCGGGTGCTGGAGCTGATCAGGCGGGAGGCGGCCAGGTATGGGGTGCCGGTGGTGGGCACCGAGATCGTGGGCATGGTCCCCCAAGCGGCCCTGGACCAGGTGGTGACCTATTACCTCTCGCTGGAGCGCTTCTCCCCAGATATGGTGCTGGAGCGGCGGATCCAGGAGGCCCTCGGCAGTTGAAGTTAGACCCCAGAGCAAGACGTTATCTGCAACTTATGCAGCCATGGTGAAATACCAACCCACCCCGTGGTCTCCGTGTACTCCCCGGTGAGAGCTGTGATGAGCGGGTCTTTGCCGGCTGGTAGGGTGGCAATCCTGGGACTGGGGCTGACCGGCCGGGCCCTGGTCCGGTCGTTGTCCCCGTTTGGGCTCTCCCTTTTTCTCTCCGAGGACCGCCGCCTGTCCCAGGAGGAGCGGGATTTTCTGTGCCGGTACGGGGTGGACTGGGAGGATGGGGGCCATAGCGAGCGGCTGCTTGCCGCCGAGCTCATCGTGCCCAGCCCTGGAGTGCCCCCTCGCCTCCCGGTGTTGCAGGAAGCGCGTAGGCGAGGGATCCCCATCTGGTCCGAGATAGAGCTCGCGTTCCGGCTGGCCCGCCCGAGCGCCATCCTGGCCGTCACCGGCACCAATGGGAAGTCCACCACCTGCGAGCTTATCGGGGCGATCCTGACGGCGGCGGGGCTGTTCCCGGTGGTGGCCGGTAACATCGGCCGGCCCGCCATCTCCAGCGTGGAGGAGGTAGCCGGCCGCCCCTGGGTGCTGGAAGTGAGCTCTTACCAGCTGGAGTGGACGGAGGCCTTTCGACCCCAAGTAGCGGTGTGGCTCAACTTCGCCCCGGATCACCTGGACCACCACGGCAGCCTCGCCGCCTATTTCGCGGCCAAGGCCAAGCTCATTTGCAATCAAGGACAGGGGGACGTAGCCGTACTCCCGCCGGAGCTCCTGGCCACTCTTTCCCCCCGGGCGCGGGTGGTGGACTACACCCGGGCGCCCCTTCCGCCCGGCTGGGGGGAGGGGATACCCGAGCACCTCGAGCTAGACCTCAAAGCGGCCTGGGCTGCCTCCTGCGCTGCTTTCCCTGAGTGCGGGGAATGTCCCCCGTCATTCGAGCTGATCGCACCGGCCCTGTGGCAACCCCATCGGCTGGAACGGGTTGGCGAGTGGCGGGGCATCCCGTTCATCGACGATTCCAAGGCCACCAACGCCCATGCCACCTGCGCCGCCCTCCGCGCCCTGCCTGGACCAGTGATCCTCATCCTGGGGGGCCAACACAAGGGGGCGGGCTACGAGGTGTTGCGCCCCCTGCTGGCGGAAAAGGTCCGGCACTGCATCCTGGTGGGGGAGTCCCAGGGGTTCTTCTCCCGCCTGCTTTCCCGGTGGGGGATCCCCCACGAACCGGCCGCGGCCCCCCTGGATGCCCTCAGACGGGCCTATGCCCGTGCCCGCCCCGGGGATACCGTGCTCCTTTCCCCTGCCTGCGCAAGCTTCGATCAGTTCGAAAACTACGCCCAGCGGGGCGAGGCCTACCAAAGGGCGTTCGGACAGCTTTCCGCCTCCTAGCCCCCACCTGTCCCCCTGTTTCAAGACAGCCGGCACCGGGTTCTCAGACCCATAGGCCCCTCTCGTCCCCCCGAGGTCCTTCATTTTAGAGGACATGTGGTCCACACTACCTTCCCGGAGGTGGCCGTGGACAGCCTGCAGACCCGGATAGCGATCTCGGCGACGTTCCTGCTCCTTTACGGCATGCTGTTCGTGTACTCGGCGAGCTACCCCCTTGCCCTGTGGGCTTATGGGGATCAGTTCGCCTTGCTGATGCGGCAGTTGGTGGGGGCAGGGCTGGGGCTGGTGCTCCTCGCCTTCCTGTGGCGGATCGATTACCACCTGTGGGCGCAGATAGATGACCT
>DQVA01000285.1 GCA_015661965.1 Candidatus Bipolaricaulota bacterium | reverse complement strand
GAGGCCGAAGCCGAAGCCCGTGGAATAAGTTGTGCGTGCCGGGTACTGGATCCACAGTTTGTCCCCAAGGCGCGGGCCATCCGGGAGGCGGAAGGCCTGGTGAAGATGGTGGCCGAGGCAGGGAGCGGGAGGCTCCTGGGGGTACATCTGTTCATGCCCCGGGCGGCGGATATCGTGCATGAGGCGGCCTTGGCAGTGCGGCTGGGACTTACGGTGTCGGACCTCGCGGATGCCATCCACGTCTACCCCACCCTGTCCGAGGCGCTGCGGCTCGCGGCCCAATCCTTCACCCGGGACGTCGCCCGCCTGAGCTGCTGTGCCGAGTAGGGCTTGACCCTGCACCTGGGTTCAGGGTGTATGCTCGAGCGCCATGGAGGGCCTGACCATCGGCGAGCTTGCCCGACGTGCCGGGGTGCGGATATCCACGCTCCGCTACTACGAACGGCGGGGGCTTCTTCCCCCTCCGCACCGCAATGAATCCGGTTACAGGCTCTATCCCCCCGAGGCGGTGGCAGTGGTGGGGTTCATCGGGCGTGCCAAATCCTTGGGCTTCTCCCTGGAAGAGATCCGGGAGCTTCTTTCCCTGCGCGCCTCTCAGGGACGGCCCGAGCTGAAGGGGCGTATCCAGGCCAAGCTCGGGGAGATCCGGGCGAAGCTCCGGGAGCTCGAGGCCCTGAGGCGTTCCCTGGAGGAGCTGGTCGAGGCGTGCGAGGGCAGAGGGGAAGGGGATGGATGTCCGATACTCCGGGCCCTGGAGGGCGGAGATGAGAAAGGGAGGTGGATTCCCGTGAGGACGGTGGAGATCTTCAGCGCCGGTTGCCCCGTTTGTGAGGAGTTCATCAAAGTGGCGCGGGAACGGACGTGCCCCTCATGTGAAGTGCGGGTGGTGGATGTGAGGGATCCCGGCACCTTGCCCAGGCTGAGGGAGCTTGGGATCCGTTCCCTTCCCGCGGTGGTGATCGAGGGGGAGCTGGCCCCCTGCTGCGCGGGGCGGGGCCCGGATCCCGAGGGTCTCTTCGGGAGCGGATGAAAAACCGCCGGGCCTGTCCGGGGGCGGCCCTGATGGCTCTGTCCACGGTGATCGTGGCCATCAACGCCCGCCTGCTCAAGGGCTGAAATCCCGGCCAGGCGATGTGAGCATGCGGTCGCGACTTAGGAGCGGCTATCCTGAGGTGCTGCTCGCGGCGGGGCTGTTCGCCCTGAGCGCGCCCCTGGCCAAGCTCCTCCTGGGGGAGGTGGAGCCGATCCCCCTCGCCGGGCTCCTCTACCTGGGCGCGGGGGTCGCTGCCGGGGCGAGCCTGCCCTTCGGGGTGCGGGAAGCCCGGCTGCGTGTGGCCGATCTCCCCTGGGTCCTGGGGGCCACCCTGGCCGGCGGGGTCCTCGCCCCCATCGCCCTCCTCTATGGGCTGCGGGGTATCACCGCGGCCACCGCCTCGCTCCTTCTGAGCGTCGAGAACGTGGCCACCGCCGCCATCGCCGCCGTCGCCTTCCGGGAGTTCGTGGGGCGGAGGGCCTGGGGCGCGATCCTCCTCATCACGGTGGGGAGCGCCATCCTGGGGATCTCGCCGGCGGAGGGCTGGGGGTTCTCTCCTTATGCCCTGTTGGTGCTTCTGGCCTGTGCCCTGTGGGGCCTGGACAACAACCTCACCCGGCTCGTCTCCCTCAAGGACCCCCGGGCCATCGTGGCCGTGAAGGGCATATTGGCCGGGGGCTTCTCGCTGGGGTTGACGTTCGCGTTGGGGAAACCCTTGCCGGGCGCGGGGGCGGCGCTCCTGGGCCTCGTCCTGGGCGGGGTGAGTTACGGGCTCAGCATCCTCCTGTTCGTGCGGGCGCTGCGGGAGCTGGGGGCGGCCCGCACCGGGGCCCTGTTCGGCCTTTCCCCCTTCCTGGCCGCCGCCCTTTCCCTGCTCATCTTCCGCACCCGCCCCGAGCCCCAGCTTTTGGTGGCCCTGCCGCCCCTCGCCCTGGGTAGCTATCTCCTCCTCTTCGAGCGGCACGAGCACGAACACGTCCACGAGCCCCTGGTCCACGACCATCGCCACCGGCACGACGATGGCCACCATGACCATCCCCATCCCGAGGGCATTCCCCCCGCCAAAGCGCACGCCCATCCCCACGTCCATCGGCGACAGGTCCATATCCACCAGCATTCCCCGGATATCCACCATCGCCACACGCATCCGGCAGGCTGATCCGGTTCCCCTTTGCGGGAAAGCGGT
>DQVA01000265.1 GCA_015661965.1 Candidatus Bipolaricaulota bacterium | reverse complement strand
CGATTCATAAGCGCCATCTGGAACTCGTAGTCGAAATCAGAGGTCGCCCGCAGCCCCCGCACGATCGCCACCACCCCTAGTCGCCTGGCACACTCGATCAGCAGCCCCGAATAGGTGATCACCGGGACATCCTCGATCCCCACCTCCTTGAGGGCTTCCTCCACCAGCCGCCGCCGCTCCGCCGCTGAGAACAACGGGGCCTTACGGGGGTTCTCCACCACCGCCACCGTCAGCTGGTCGAACACCTTGCGGGCCCGCTTGAGGACGTCCAGATGCCCATAAGTGATGGGGTCGAAGCTCCCTGGATAAAGCGCCTTCACTTAGGCCACCTCCACCTGAGCCCGGGCCAGCTTGCGCAGCCGTTCCCCCGAAGGGCCCACCAGGGCCAAGACCGCCCGGTCCTGACGCAGGAAACGCCGGGCCAGCCCCTGCACCTCCGCTGGGGTCACCGACTTGAGCCGCCTTTCCACCTCGGGGATGGGCAGGATCTCCCGGCCCAGGGCGGCGTTGGTCCCCAGGCGGAACATCCTCCCAGCCGGGTCCTCCAGCCCCAACAGAAAGCTCCCCCGCAGCCGGTCGACGACGCGAGTCACCTCCGCAGGTTCCGGGGGGGCAAACACGATGCGGCGGAGCTCCTCCCACACCAGCTCCAGCACCTCCGCCAACCGCCGTTCCTCGGTGGCCGCGTATACGACCAGCGCCCCTGCATCGGTGTAGTAAGCGGTGCTTGTCAGCACGGTGTACACCAACCCCCGCTCTTCCCGCACCCGCTGGAACAGTCGGGAGCTCACCCCGCCCCCGAGCAGGGTGGATAGGACCTCCAAGCCATACCGCTCTTCGGCTCCGGCACCTAGGGTGGGGAAGCCTAACGCCAGGTGCACCTGTTGGATGTCCTTCTCCCCCACCACCAACCCTTGCCCCAGTGGTGGTGCCTCCCGGGGGGGCGGTTCTCCGTCGACCTCGGCGGGCCAGATCCGCAGCGCCTTCTCCACCAACAGCTCCGGCCTTATCCTCCCCGAGGCGGCCAGGATCATGTGGGCTGGCTGGTAATACCTCTGGAAGAAGCCCCTTACGTCATCGGGGCCCAAGCCGGCTACCGCCCCCGCGGTGCCCAGGATGGGCCGCCCTAAAGGATGGCCCTCCGTCCACAGCTGGGCGAACAGGAGCCGCAGCACCACCTCCTGGGGGTCATCCTCCGCCCCTCGGATCTCCTCCAGGATCACCGCCCGTTCCCGCTCCAGATCCTGAGGTGATAGCAGCGGCTGGGTGAGCATCTCCCCCAGCACCTCAAGGGCGATGGGAAGCCCCTCTTCCAGCACCGTGGTGTAGTAGAAGGTGCTTTCCTTGCCGGTGGCCCCGTTGAGGTTCCCCCCTAGGGAGTCGATGGCCTGGGCGATCTCCAGGGCAGTCCTGTTGGCGGTGCCCCTGAAGGTCATGTGTTCCAAGAGATGGGCGAGGCCGCATTTGTCCCGGGGATCGTCCCGGCTCCCCGCCCGCACCCATACCCCCAGCGCCACCGAGCGGACCCGATCCATAGGCTCCACCAGCAGGTAAAGACCGGAGGGCAGGCGATGGGCAAAGAGCCCGGGATAGAGCTCCTGCATCACTCGGACCCTTCGATGCGCACTGGGCCCTTGGGTACCACCCGCTTGAGCTTATACCGCCCCTGTTCGTCGATCTCCACGATCTCCACTAGCATCTTGTCGCCTTTTTTGGCGACCTGGCGGGGGTCGGCCTTCTCCCCCAAGCGGGTCTTGTGTACCAACCCGCGCACCCCGGGGGCGATCTCCACGAACACCCCGTAGTCCACCACGTTGGTAACGGTGCCGGGGAGGATGTCGCCTACCTTGAGAGTGGGCTTCTCCCGCACCAGCTTCAGCCGGGGACGGCCGGAGTCGTCGGTGCCGATCACCTCCACGGTGACCTCATCCCCTAATTTCACGATGTCCTCCACCTTGTCCACGTAGCCGTCGGCCAGATTGGAGATGTGGATGAGGCCGTCCACCCCGGGCTTGAGCTCCACGAATGCCCCGAACGGGACGATCCTCACCACCTTGCACTTGAGGATTTGCCCCACCTCCAGCTCTTCGGTGAGCTCCTCCACCATCTTGCGGGCCCTGGCTACCGCCTCGGCGGAGTCCCCAGCGATCTTGATGGTGCCGTCGTCCTCGATGTCGATCTGGGTTTCGGTCTCCTCTTGGATCTTGCGGATGGTGCGCCCGCCCGGGCCGATCACCAGCCCGATCTTCTCCGGGTTGATGCGGAGCACGTCCAGGGTGGGGGCATAGGGGGAGATGTGGGGTCTGGGGGCGGGCAGGGCCTGCTCCATCAGGTCCAGGATGGTGAACCGGGCCTCCCGTGCCCGGGCCAAGGCCTCTCGCATGAGCTCGCGGGAGATCCCCCCGATCTTTACGTCGAGTTGGAAGGCGGTGATGCCTTCCCTGGTCCCGGCCACTTTGAAGTCCATGTCCCCGAAGTGGTCCTCCAGGCCGAGGATATCGGTGAGGATGACCTGTCTTTCCCCTTCGGTGATGAGGCCCATGGCCACCCCGGCCACCGGCCGCCGGAGGGGCACCCCGGCGTCCATCATTGCCAGGCAGCCCGAGCACACCGAGGCCATGGAAGAAGAGCCGTTGGACTCCAGGATCTCCGATACTACCCGGATGATGTACGGGAACTCCTCCTCCGGGGGGACCACCGCCTGCAGGGCCCCCTCCGCCAGATGGCCGTGGCCGATCTCCCTGCGGGAGGGCGGCCCCATCCGGCCCGCCTCCCCCACCGAGAACGGCGGGAAGTTGTAGTGGAGCATGAACCGCTTCAACCCTTCTTCCATCATCAGATCGATGATCTGGGCGTCCCGCCGGGTGGCCCCGAGGGTGCAGGTGCCCAGGGATTGGGTCTCCCCCCGGGTGAACAGGGCCGAGCCGTGTACCCGGGGCAGGATCCCCACCTGGATGAAGATGGGCCGGAGTTCGTCGGGCTTGCGGCCGTCCATGCGCTCCCCCAGCTCCAAGATCGACCAACGGGCGAATTCCCGATACACGTCGTCGAACACCGTCTTGGCCAGGGCCTGGATCCGCTCTCGCTCTTCCTCCGGATAGCGCTCCGCCACTTGCAGGGCGGCCTCCTCGGCCATCGCCTCGGCCAGCCGCTCCCTAACCTTCTTGTTGGGGGCCGCCTTCAGTTCCGCAAGCCGATCCCAGACCAGCTCCCGTACCCGCTCCCTGATCTCCTGCTCCTCTTGGGAGGGGGGGGTAAGCTCGCACTTCTCCACCTGGTGCCGGGTTGCGAACCGCTCCTGAAGCTCAACGAGCTCCTGGATCACCCGGTGGGCGGCTTCAATGGCCTCGATGACCACTTCCTCGGGCACCTCTCGCAGGTGCCCCTCCACCATGGTCACCGTGGACTTGGTCCCGGCCACGGTGATGTGCATGTCCCCCTCATCCAGCACCGTGTCCGGTGGGTTCACCACCACCTGACCGTCCCGGAGGCCGACCTTGACCCCGGCGATGGGCCCCTGGAACGGGGCCGGAGAGATCATCAGCGCCGCGGAGGCCCCGATCATGGCCGCGATCCCCGGTGGGCAGTCCCGCTCCGCCGACAGCACCGTGGTGACGATGTGGACCTCGTCCTTGTACCCTTTGGGGAACAGCGGCCGGATGGGCCGGTCGATCAGCCTGGCTGACAGGATGGCCGCGTCGGAGGGTTTTCCCTCCCGCTTGAAAAAGCCCCCGGGGATCTTGCCCCCCGCGTAGAACTTCTCCTCGAAATCCACCCTGAGGGGGAAGTAACCGATGTCTTGGCGCGGCTCCTGTACCACCACCGTGGCCAGTACCTTGGTGTCCCCCCAGGTGACGAGCACGGCGCCATCGGCCTGCCTGGCCATGGCGCCGCTCTCCAACTTGAAAGGCTTTCCCGCTAGTTCAGCTTCCTCCACTACATGCATCGTTACACACCTCGGATGCCCAGCTCTTGCAGGAGCTTGGCGTATCGTTTGGGATCCTCCCGCTTCAGATACCGCAGGAGGCGTCGCCTTTGTCCCACCAGCAGATACAGCCCACGGCGGGAATGGAAGTCCTTCTTGTGGGTCTTCAGGTGCTCGGTGAGCCGGGAGATGCGCTCGGTGAGGAGCGCGATCTGTACCTCCGGAGACCCGGTATCACCCGGGTGCCGAGCGAACTTCTCGATGATTTCCTGCTTCCTCTCCTGGGTAAGCGCCATCTGCCACCTCCAATCGCCCATCCCCGAGCGGGCGCGCGCCCGTGGGAGGGTTCGTTAGCGGTACTTGCGGGCCCTGGCCCGGCACTCCGCCCGCACTCGTTCCTCATCGATGGTGAGGAGCTCCCCCTCCAGGAGAAGCGGCCTTCCATCCACGAATACCCCCACCACGTCAGAGGAATGAGCAGCGTAAACCAGGTCCGACAGCGGACTATGGCCGGGCTGCAGGTGCGCTGCCTCCAAGGACAATAGCACCCCATCTGCCCGTTTTCCCTCTTCAATTGTACCCCATTCTTTCAGACCGCCAAGGGCTTGTGCTCCCCGCCAGGTGGCCAGGGAAAGCGCTTGGGGGGCGGGCACTGCCTCCGGATCCCCGGCCTTCAGCTTCCCCAGCAGCGCCGCCCAGCGCATCTCCTCTAGCATGTCCAGGTCCCCGGCCGAACCCGCCCCGTCCGTGCCCAGGGCCACGTTCACCCCGGCGGCGAGGAGTTCGGCCACCGGGGCAATCCCGCAGGCCAGCTTGGCGTTGGAGGACGGGCAGTGCACCGCGGTCACCCCATGGGCGGCCAGGATTTCCATGTCCTTCTCCGAGAGGTGGACGCAATGGGCAGCCAGCACCGGCACTGCGAATACCCCCAGCCCTTCCAGCCACAGGGCTGGCGATTTCCCATGCTGGGCCGTGAACCGCTCCACCTCCTCCGCGGTCTCCGCCAGGTGGGTATGGATGGGGATCTTCAGCTCTCGGGCCAGCTGGGCCGCTTGCCGCCACACCTCTGGGCCGCAGGTATAGGGGGCATGGGGGGACAGGGCCGCCCGGATCCGACCTTCGGCCTTGCCGTCCCACCTCCGGGCAAACGCCTCCGCCCGCTTCAGCTCCGAGTCGATCCGCTCCTCGCTGGTGGCGATGATCCCGTAGGACAGCAGGGCCCGCAGCTTGGCCTCCTCCACCGCCGCCGCCACCTCCTCCATGAAGAAGTACATGTCGGCGAAGGCGGTGGTGCCACACCGGATCATCTCCACCAACCCCAGAAGGGAGAACCAGTACACATCCTCCCCGGTGAGCTTCCGTTCCGCGGGCCAGATCTTCTCCTCCAGCCAGCGCATCAGGGGGAGATCGTCGGCCAGACCTCGGAACAGGGTCATGGCCAGATGCGTATGGGCGTTGACCAGGCCCGGGACGAGCAGCCGTCCCTCCCCTTCGATGACGCGGTCGAACTCCCCTTCTGCCCCTCCGCCTTCGATCACGGCCGCGTACCTGCGGGACTCGATGATCACGTCCGCCTTGGGGATTACCCCCTCCTCCGGCCTTCTGATCACCGCCACTCCACGGATCAGGCTGCGCATGGCGTCAGTATAAGCCTTTCACCGGTTTGGTGGCCAACCCGACAATTACTGGCCCCTCCCCAGGGTGAACGATCCCGGAGCCCCGTCAT
>DQVA01000136.1 GCA_015661965.1 Candidatus Bipolaricaulota bacterium | reverse complement strand
TGAAGGATCGGCTCTTCTCTTACCTCGCCGATCCCAACCTGGTTTACATCCTGCTCATGTTGGGATTGTATGGGCTCATCTACGAGGTGTTTTCCCCCGGGATCGGGCTGGGCCTGGTGATGGGGGGGATTTCGTTGCTTTTGGCGTTGCTGGGACTGCAGGTACTGCCCATAAACCTGGTGGGGATCGGGCTGATCCTGTTCGGGGTGTTGCTCATGGTATTGGACGCGTTCACCCCCACCAACGGCATCCTCACCACCGGCGGGGTGGTGAGCCTGATAATCGGTTCCTTTTCCCTATTTGACATTCAATCGCCGGTGATCGGCCTCTCTTGGGTGACGGTGGTGGCCACGGTGGGGACGCTCACCTTGATCCTGGTGTTCATCATCTCCAAAGGGCTTTTGGCGCAAAGGCAACCGGCCCGCCCCCTCACCTCCATGGCCGGCCTCACCGGGGTGGCCAAGGGGGACCTGGCACCGGAGGGGTGGGTGCTGGTGCGGGGGGAGTATTGGCGGGCCCGCTGTGAGGGGGAGCCGGCCAAAGAGGGGGACGAGATCGTGGTGCTCCGGAAGGAAGGCCGCCGTCTCATCGTCCGCCGTCACTGGCGGGGCCATTGAAATCCCCGCTGTCCCAGAAACCCTCCCCGGTGGCCAATATATCCAATTTGCTCTGGTATTCTCGCTTGCCTAAAGTGGGGGTAGGAAGGAGAGCGGATGGGCAGCCGGAGAAAGACCGAAGCCGTGCTAGCACTTGTGGCGCTAGGGTTGACCTTACTTGGGGCGGCGGGGGAACTTCCCCCGGGGGCGGTGGGGGCGCTCCAGCTACGGGCGGTGTACGGACTCGCCTTCTCCCCCACCGATGGGGGCTTGGGGGTGGCTACTTACTACGGGGTGTTCCTGTACACCGTCCCGGAGCTCGAACAAACCCGGTCTTTCTCTCTATCTGGGGTGGCCTATTCCCTGGCGTTCTCCCCGGACGGGAAGCGCCTGGCAGCGGGGACGTTCTCCCAGGTGGTGGTGTGGGATTACGAGACCGGGGAGCAGATCGCGACCTATGAAGGGAGGTTCGGCATCGTCTACGCCCTGGAGTTCACCCCGGATGGGGAAGGGCTCTTGATCGGGGCCGGGGATGGAACGCTGACGCTGTGGGACTGGTTCCGGGACGAGGTCCGCTGGTCCCATAAAGGCCATTCCGGGGCCGTGAGGGGGGTGGCGGTCTCCCCGGCCGGCAGCATGTGTGCTTCCGGCTCCGCTGATCAAGGGGTCCTGTGGGATATCGACGGGGAGGTGCGGTTCACGTTCCCGGGGAAGGCCTGGGACGTGGACTTCTCGCCGGACAGCTACTTCTTGGCCATCGGCTCGGGCAAGGTGGTTATCCTGTGGGACACCGCGGTGGGGCTACAATACCGGTACATGTGGGAGCACCACGGCTGCGTGTGGTGGGTGGAGTTCTCCCCAGACGGGCGGCTCCTCGCTTCGGCGTCCCTGGACCACACGGTGCGGATCTGGGACTGGGAGGCGGGGCATGTTCTGGTGACGCTTGAGGCGCATCAGGACTCGGTGGAGTGCGTGCGCTTCTCCCCCGACGGGCGACTTTTGGCCTCCGGTTCCCACGACGGTCAGCTCTATCTATGGGACGTGGAAGCCCTGCTTCAGGGGGCCGAGGGGTAACCCCGGGGGTTGACCCAAGCGGCCCCATGATGGTCTCCGCTAGTCCCGGCCTGGACCGTCAGGATGAGCATCCCCCGCCCCCCCGCCAAGGAGGAGGGGTCGGCCGCAAGGGGCAGGAGTGGGTCTCCGTAGTGAGGGGAGTGGAGGCTATCCCCTCCCACTCGTTCCCCACCGCCGGGATGGGTGGGCGAGGGAAGCCGTAGGGAACAGAGCAAGGATGCGGTCGTCTATCAAGTGGTAGCGACCGCCCCCGGGGAAACTGTTCCCGCCGGGGGAGGCCTCCGTCCCCAGGTCCGGTAGGCCTTGATCTGTAACCAGCAGTGCGCAGTGGGAAGAGCCCGCGATCCGGCCCATTACAGGCGCGTGATGTCGGTTGTGTGCCGCTAGCCCGGCCCAGTATGCTTCAGGCGGGCGAGAAGCGATGCGAAGGAATCCGGTGCGGGAGTCGGCGGCTTGGGTGATGGGGCGGGCGCGCTGGGCACGCCTGGACGAGGGGGGCCTGCATGCCCTGGCCCAGGAGCTGGAGGACCGACCGGTCCCGGCCTGGGAAGGCCGCTACCACTTCCGGGGAGAAGAGGAGCTCACCCTCCGCTACCTGTTGCTCCTGGACGCGCTGAACTTCTGTTTTTGGCCTGGGAAGGAGAAGTGGTCCGTCCCCGGCCCGGCGGGGGAGCGGCTCACGGGCTATTTCGCCCTGGCCTACGCCCTGAGGAGGACGGCGGAGGAGTCTCCGGACTTCTTCTCGTCCGAGCGCCTTTGCGCCCTGGACAAGGCGGACCTCCAGGTGGTGCTGGGCGATATCCCGCTCCTGCGGCCCCGGGTGCGGGCCGCCCGGGAGGTGGGCTGGCTCTTACGCCGGTTCGGCTCGGCCCGGGAGTTCTTCCGGCGGGCCCGGGGGAGCTGCGCCCGCCTGGTGGAACTGGTCACTGCCCACCTCCCCTCGTTCCGCGATAGCGCCCGGTACTGCGGCCGCCAGGTGTTCTTCCACAAGCGGGCCCAGATCCTGTGCGCTGATCTTTTCGGGACGTTCGCTGGCCGGGGGCGAGGGGAGCTCAAGGACATGGACTGGCTCACCGCCTTCGCCGACTACAAACTGCCGCAGGTTTTGCGGGCCAAGGGGGCATTGGCCCTGGCCCCGCAGCTGGCGGCCCGGATCGACCGGGGAGAGCACCTGTCGGCCGGAAGCCCGGAGGAGGTGGAGCTGCGAGCGGCCACAGTGGCGGCGGTGGATCGGCTGGTGGAGCTGTTGGGGAAATGGGGCCGTCCCCTCCGCGCGTTCGAGGTGGACTGGCTTCTGTGGCACCTTTCCCAGGGGGAACTCCCGTTCCCTCATCATCGCACCCTCACCGTCTTCTACTGAGCCCCATGGCGCCCCTGTTCGAGATCGTGGCCCGCCATCCGGATTGCCCTGCCCGCGTGGGAAACCTGCACACGGCCCACGGAGCTGTCAAAACCCCGGCGTTCGTGGCGGTGGCCACCCGGGCCACGGTGAAGGCGGTCTCCGCCGCGGAGGTGCAGGCCTTAGGGGTCCAGCTCCTCATCGGTAACACCTATCACTTGTACCTGCGGCCCGGGCCGGAGGTGGTGGCCGCCCTGGGGGGATTGCACGGCTTCTCCGGCTGGGACGGCCCCTGGATGACCGACTCCGGCGGCTTTCAGGTGTTTTCACTGGGGGCCGGAAAGGTGCACGGGGTGGGGAAGATAGCGTCCATCTTCCCCGGGGAGGCCGCCCCCAAGCCCAGCGGCCCCTCCCTGGTCAAGCTCAGCGAGGAGGGCGCCCGCTTCCGCTCGCTGGTGGACGGAGCCTGGGTGTTCTTCTCCCCCGAACAGGTGATCAGGAGCCAACGGCTCCTGGGGGCGGACATCATCCTCCCCCTGGACGAGTGCACTTCCCCGTTCCACGGCCGGGCCTATACCGAGGCGGCCATGGACCGGACCCATCGCTGGGCGGTCCGCGCCCTGCGGGCTTTCGAGGATACGCGCGGGCTGGGTCCCAACCCTCACCAGGTAATGTATGGGATCGTACAGGGGGGGGCCTACGAGGACCTGAGGCGCCGCTCTGCCCGTACGATAGCGGAACTCGGTTTTCCGGGCTTTGCCATCGGCGGCTCGTTGGGAAAGTCAAAACAGGACATGCTGCGGGTGATCGGGTGGACGGTGGACGAGCTCCCCCAAGGGAAGCCCAAGCATCTCCTGGGGATCGGCACGGTGGAGGACATCCTTGAGGCGGTGAGACGCGGGATAGACACGTTCGACTGCGCCGCCCCCACCCGCATGGCCCGAAACGGCGGCCTCCTCTCCGCACAAGAGGACGGCTTCCGGTTGAACATCAAAAACGCCCGCTTCCGCAGGGACCCCCGGCCCATCGAGGAGGGCTGTGACTGCCCCACCTGTCGCCGACACTCCCGGGGGTTCCTGCACCACCTGTTCAGGTGTGGAGAGCTCTCTTATTTCCGACTGGCCACCCTGCACAACCTGCGGTTCATGGTGCGGCTGATGGCCGCCATCCGGGCGAGGATCGCTGCCGGGAAGCCATTGGAGCTGGAGGGGATCCGCGAGGACCTGGTCGGCCGAGCGTGATGGGTATCGACTCGGTCCCCGTGAGGACCCTCCGACCACGTGCTATCCGCTACCTTTCCTCCCATATGGAGGGGAGGTTCGAAACGAGCTCGTCCAACGCGGCGGAGATGGCTTGGTTCCAGGCGGTGCCGGAGAACTCCGGCGTGCCCACCTGCAGCTCGATGGACCAGGCGGCCGGATCAGAGGAGATCTGGAAATTGGCCGTAGCAATGGGTACTGGGTTTCCTGCCTCATACAGGCGCACCATGTACAGGCCCGGGTCGGCGTGGGTGGCCCCGAACCACTGGTTCCAGGTCCAACTGACGCATGGATCGGCCGCGGACGAGGAGCGATTGGGGGAGATCCAGACCGGACTCGGGGGCAAGGCTTCCTGGATGGTCACGTAGAACGTGCCGGGCGGGGTGGGGTCCAAGTATCCGATGATCACCGGCTCGCCGTAAAGGTAGGTGGATTTGCTGGTGCGCAGCCCCCCCAGGCACACGTCCCAGGGAAGGGAGAGGAAAAAGCGGAACGACGCGGTGGCCTCCCCCCGCCCGGTGCCCTCCGCCTCCAGGCGGGCCAGCTGCTCCCCGGTGGCCGGTGCGTACACGGCCAGACACACCCGGGCGGTGGCCGACACCCCTTCCACCGTGAAGAACCCCAAGCTCAGGGAGACGCGGGTGGTGTGCAGCGCTTCCAGGGTCCCCAAAACCAGGTAATCCGCCCCCATGGCCGCGGCGGCCTGGGCGAAGGCGGCCGGGGTGCGCTCCCACACCCCTTGCCCCACTAGCCAACTCTCCAGGGCCTGATGCGGGATCACCCCGTAGCCGGCCTGCTGGAGCTTCCCCGCCAACATATCCGCCAGCCCCCCTTCCACGGAAAGCAGCCCGGAGCCGGAAGCGTCTACAAACGGAGCCACCGCCAGGAGGGGCCGCTGCTGCGGAACCAACCCTTGCGGGGTCTGGGCGAGCCCTGCCAAACCAGCTAGCAGGAAAACCGAGATCATAAATCGCGCCATCGCTATCACCCCGAAGAAGATACACGAGGATCCGGTGTTGGTTCCTGCCACGATGCGGAAGGGAAAGCCCTGTCCAACTCGCTGGCTAGGGCGGGAGGATTCGAACCTCCGATCACGGGTCCAAAGCCCGCTGCCTTACCACTTGGCTACGCCCTAGGACGGGAAAAATATAGCGCTGTCCCTGGACTCGGGCAAGGGCTTAGAGCTCCACGATGGTGACCCCCTCGCCCCCCTCCCCGGGTGGCGCGAGGTAAAATCGGCGTACGTAGGGGAGGCTGGCGAGGTGTTCGTGCAGGGCCTTTTTCAGGGTACCGGTGCCCTTGCCATGGATCAGCCGTCCGGAGTGCACCCCAGAGAGGAGCAGCCGATCCAGCCACGCATCCACCCTCCTCTTCGCCTCCTCCACCGTGAGGCCTCGCACCGACAGCTCCAGCGGCACGGAAGTGTGTACCGGAAGATCGGGCCGAACCGGGGGCACCGGCGGCAAAGCGGGGGCCGGCTCCAGGGCCCCGGGGGAGAGCTCCACCCGTTTGCCCTTCACCTCCACCTCCACCCGGGCCCCATCCACCCGCAGTACCCGGCCCACCGCCCCACTGGCGCGGATGCGTACCATGTCCCCTTCCCTCAGGTGGGGGGCGGGGCGTTCCTCCCCGGGTGGGCCCGGCAGCCGCCGGGCCAGCTCCTCCACCCGCTTGAGGGCCGCCCGCCGGGCCGCGGCCGTCTCCTGGGCCCGCGCTTGGGCGATGAGCTCGGCTAGCTCCTTCCTGGCCGCCCGCAGCTCCTCCTCCAGCCGGGCCAGCTCCCGGGAGATGGCCTCCGCCTTCTTCTCTTTCAAGGCAGCCAGCCGTCGCTGGTAGTCGGCCTTGAGCCTCCTTACCACCTCCCGCTCCGCGTCCAGGTTCGCCCTAAGCCTGCGGGCAGCGGCCCGCTCCCGCTGAAGCTCCTCGATGATCTCCTCCGCCCGGATCTCACCCAGACTGAACGAGCCCTTCGCCCGCTCCACCAGCTCTTTCGGCAGCCCCAGCCGCTCGGCGATGATCAGGGCACAGGACCTCCCCGGCACCCCCTCCAGCACCCGATAGGTGGGCGACAGGGTATCCAGGTCGAACTCCATGGAACAGGACAGCACCTCCGGGTGTTTTATCGCGAAGTGCTTGAGCGGGGTGAGGTGGGTGGCCACCGCCGCCGTGCAACCCAGCTCCAGCAGGTATTCCAGGATCGCCAGGCCCAACGCCGCCCCTTCCTGGGGGTCGGTCCCCGCCCCCAGCTCATCGAGCAGCACCAGCGTGCGCTCATCCGCCTCGGCCAGGATCCCCACGATGTTGGTCATGTGGGAGGAAAAGGTGGACAGGTTCTGCTCTATGGATTGCTCCTCCCCGATATCGCTTCGGATCCTCGCGAACACACCCAGGGTGGTATGGGAGGAGGCGGGGATGGGGACGCCGCATTGGGCCAGGGCACAGAACAGGCCGATGGTCTTCAGGGTCACGGTCTTGCCGCCGGTATTGGGGCCGGTGATCACCACCACTTTCTTTGGGCCGCCGAAGTGGATGGTAATAGGCACCGCTCGGGCCCCGAGCAGTGGGTGGCGGGCCTCCACCAGCTCTACCCGCTCCTCCTCCGTCAGCCGGGGGATGGTGGCCCGCCAGGCCAACGCGAACCGGGCCCGGGCGTAAAGGGAGTCGATCTCCTCCAGCACTTCCATGTCGGCCCGCAGGCGGCGTTCCGCCGCGAGAATCTGCTCCACCAGTTCGGTCAAGATGCGCAGCCGCTCCCGCCAGATGTCGTCCGCCAGCTCCCGGAGTCGGTTGTTGGCGTGTACCAGCGAGGTGGGCTCACAGAACAGCGTTTGGCCGCTGGCCGAGGAGTCGTGCACCACCACCGGCAGCGTCCCTTGGGCCCCGGACTTGAGCGGCACCACCAGCCGGCCGCCCCGCTGGGTGACCACGGGCTCCTGAACCAGCTCCCGGTGGCGGTTGATGAACTGCTTGAGGGCGGCGGTGATCTCGTCGGCCAGGATCCGTCTATGGCGGGTGAGGGCCCGCAGTTTGGGGCTGGCATCATCCCGGATCTCCCCCCGCTCGTCGATGGCGCGGCGGATGGCGGCGGCCAGCCGCCCCTGATCCGATAGCTTTTTCACCAGAGCCGCCAGGCGTGGCGTCCGCTCCCCGGACAGGGCGAGCTGCAACTCCCCGGCCGCCTCCAAGGTCTCAGCCACCGTGAGGAGCTGCTCGCCGGAAAGGTCCCCGTGGGCCTTGGCCTGATCCAGGATGGGCCGCAGGTCGGAGATGGCGCCCGGGGAGAAGCCCCCCCGCACCGCCTCCAACATCTCCTCCACCAGGGCGAATTCCCGCTCGATCTCCGCTCGATCCGCGGTGGGGGAAAAGGAGAGCACCGCCTGCTTGCCCAACTCGGAGGCGGCATAGCCAGCCACGATCCCCAGCACCTGGTTCAACTCGATATCCCGCCTGGTGCGGGGGTT
>DQVA01000041.1 GCA_015661965.1 Candidatus Bipolaricaulota bacterium | reverse complement strand
GCTCAGAAGGCGCGAACGGGAGCGCAAGCTCAAGGGCTGATCCGGGCTGGGGGTCGCCCTTCCGGCGACCCCCTTTTTCGCCCTCGCACCCTCCCAGGGTTGACGCATGGCGATACACGTGTTGCCGTGAGGGTCCCCTGATAATATGTGGCCATGGAGGAAGCGCGGCTGATCGCGGCGGCACTTGAGGCGCGGGGGCGGGCCTATGTCCCATACTCGCACTTCGCGGTGGGGGCGGCGCTCCTTTCCGCCGACGGGAGGATCTTCACCGGTTGCAACGTGGAAAACGCGTCCTATGGGCTCACCATGTGCGCCGAACGGGTGGCCCTGTTCAAAGCCATATCCGAGGGGGCCAGGGGGTTTACCGCCATCGCCATCGCCTGCGGGGCCGGCCCCTGCGCCCCCTGCGGTGCCTGTAGACAAGCCCTCAGGGAGTTTGCCCCCGACCTCCTCGTCATCATGACCGACGCGAAAGGAAAGGAGGTGCGCAAAGAGCGCTTGCCCGCCCTCCTCCCCTCCTCCTTCGGCCCGGAGCACCTCGATCCCTGAGGCTCCCCCGGAGCTGTCGCAAACTACATCAGCCATGAAACCGGGGAGATCAACGAGGCAGGCATCCCTGGGGCGTTGGGTCCACCTTCCAGCCCCTCGGGAGTGGGCGTACAAAGTTCACGTGGACGGGGGACCAATGTAATAGGCGTAACGTTCCGGTGCCCTTAGCATGCCCTCGATGTCCGGACGATGCGGGAAGTTGCGGCGGTTCAGTTGGTGGTTGGGGGCCCTCATCTCTCTCCCCTTGCTTCTAGCTGGCTGTGCCAAGATCGCGGCCACCATTCAGGAGTACACCCCGGCCGACCCCGACGCCCCACTTGAGGTGTCCGCCGGAGAGCCGGTAGAGGTCAGCGTCACCGTGGCCAACACCGGGAACCGGGCCCGCGCCTTCCTGGTGGAAGCCAAGGTGTTCAACGTGATGAACATCGAGGTCCAGGAGTTCTCCACCCGTCTGACCCCCCCCTTGGCCCCCAATGAAACCCGCACCATCTCCTGGACGTTCGTGCCGGAAACCGAAGGGTCCTATTCCCTCCAGTTCTACGCGTACAAGGACGAGGGTGCGTTGATCGCCCAAGCACCGGAGCTCCCGGCCCGGTTGATCGTGGTGACCGCGCCCGCCGAGCCACAGCCTACCACGGCCAAGTTCGGACTGGGTGAGCGGGTGCGGGTGATGGAGAACCTAAATGTCCGGCAAGGCCCCAGCACCGCCCAGCCCGAGGTGGAGGACCCGGATTACCCCGGCTACATGCCCACCGGAAGCCTGGGGAACGTGGTGGAGGGGCCGGTGGTAGCCGACGGCTACACCTGGTGGAAGGTGGAGTTCGATCGGGGTGTGACCGGCTGGTGCGTAGAGGACGGGATCGAAAGCCTGGACGTCCTCCTGGGCCGGAAGTAAAGGCCCGGGGATTGTTGCCTTAGTGCCAGAAGACCTCCGTGGTCCTGGTGTTCTCGGTGGGGGAAACGTTTCTAGCCGGCCAGCACCTGAGTGGCCAGTTTGGGGAACTCAAACAGGGCACTGGGGCTCGGCTTGAGAAGCGATTCTACCACCAACGCCCCCCGATAGCCGATCCCCGCCAGCGCCCCCACCACCTGGGGAAACGGGAGGTGGCCATGGCCCGGCACCCAACGGTTAGAGTCAGCCAGGTGCACGTGGAATAGCCTGTCTCCGGCGGCGCGGACCGCCTCCCGGAAGTCGCGCTCCTCGATGCTGGCGTGGAAGGTGTCGAAGAGGATCCCCAGGTTGTCGGCTCCCACCCGCTCCACCACTTCCAGGGCCTCCGCCACCGTGTTGATGAGGCGCGACTCATAGCGGTTCAACGGTTCCAGGGCGAGCTTTACGCCCGGATCGAAGCGCGTGCACTCCTGGAGCGATTCCATCAGCAGCTCCGGTTCGCCGTCCGCCCCGCGCAGCAGGCCTACGATCACCACCGCCCCGTGGGGCCGGGCCAGGCGCACGTGGTCCTGGATCCTTCGGATGGCCCGCGCCCGCAGCTCGTCATCTGAACTGGCCAGGGAGAGGCCCTGTTTGCCCGCCGCCTGGCCGGTGGTCAAAGAGGAGAGGCGGAGGCCCACCTCCCTTAGGGCCTCCGCCACCTGATCGTGGTCGATCTCAGCCGGATCGGTGACCGCCAGCTCCACCGCCTCGAAGCCCGCCTCCGCCACCCTCATGAGGGCCGCCCGCCAGCCCTCCGGCGGGAAGGGAGAAAACGGCGTGGGGTCCTGCAACGGCACGATCATCCCCAGCGGCCACCTTTTGGTCACCTGGACCATGGTGCTACCACACCACCTTTGGGCGATCGGGTTTTTGGAGCTCCCGGCCCCCTGCCAGGGACTTCAGCTCCTCAATCCCTTTTCTGATATGCTCGATGGGCACAAGCAGCCCTTCCCGGTTCTCCATGAGACCCCCACCCATGTTACCCGTCCGGCGGATGAGGTCAGGCGTAGCGGGAGAATCCCCGGCGGGGCAGGGCGTAGACCGGCTTCCAGCCCGGCTCCTCCGGCCACTTGAGATAGGGTCCCATCTCCTCGGCGGGTCGCAGCGTGACCTCCTCCACCGGCGGAAGCTTTCCGGGCGGGAAGGCCTCCAGGATCTGGTCGATCACGAGCGTTAGGTACTTGAGGATAGCGGCCACCGGCCTTTTCGCCTTCTTCGCTTCGGCCAAGGTGGGCTTCCCCACCGAGCCGTGTGGGGTGGCGGCGAGCTCGATGGCGATGTGTCCCTCCCCCTCGGACCACCGGTGCGGCCTGCGATAGGGGTCCACCGAGGTATCGAAATGGCCTCCCGCCAGGAACGACTTCCCCTCCTCGTCCATGGCCTTGGTCATGTCGATCATCCCCTCCGGGAAGAGGAGCAGCCCCAGCGAGGTCTCGTGCTCGGCGGAGTGGATGAAGTCCGTCTCCCAACCGGTCTGCTCGCAAGGCGTGAAGAACTCACGTATGCAGCGGTGCCAGTCGAAGATCTGGTAGATCCCGGGGAGCTGGTAGCGATACATGAACTCGTGCAGCGCCGACTCCAGTACCCACAGCTGCCCATGGTTGTTGATGATGAGCTGCTTTCTGAACCCGTCGTTCCAAAGCCCCAGCATCACGTGGATCAGGGTCTCCCGTACCACTTCTTCGGGCATGATGATGGTCCCGGGCATGCCGATGTGGTGGTAGGGGTGCGCCCCGTAGATGATGGGCGGCAGCACCAGGTTCACCGGCCGGCCCTGTTTTTCCGTGTAGCGGCGCAGGCCCTCGATGAGCTGGGTGACCTGGAATATATCGTGCCCGGAGCAGGAGTGCTCCCCATGCCGCTCGGTGGAGGCCACCGGGATGATCACGATATCGTTCCTTTTGCGGTTTTCCACGACCTTGGCCCTGGGGGTGGTCTGGATGTAGGAGCCGGGCTTTCCCAGCTCCGGCGGGGAGGGGATCCCGTACTCGGCAAGGATCCGGTCGATCTCCTCCTCCGGGGCGTCCCAGATCTCCTTCTTCAGGCGCCCCACCTCGCTGTCCTCGAACACGATAGCCGGGTGCTCGGTGGTCAGCCACTTCGTTTCGCCCATTTT
>DQVA01000099.1 GCA_015661965.1 Candidatus Bipolaricaulota bacterium | reverse complement strand
TCATGCGCAGGACAGTCGTGGTTGTTGTGATGGTGCTCGCTGTGGGGGCGTTGGCCTGGGGCCAATGGACAGGCGGATTTTCCACCTACCCCGGAGGCCATCTTCTCATGGTCTTCCAGGTAACCTTGGAAGGCCGTGACCCGTATACTTACACCCTCGAGCTCACCCCGCGTGAGGATGGGAGTTATCTCATCCGCACCGAAGCGGCTGGCCCGGGGAGCGTGGACGATCTCGCTGCCATCCCCTTCTTCTTCATGTGGACCCCTTCCACCTGGCTGGCGAATGCATGGTGGCTCCCCTACTACTACCTGCTTTTTATGTACGGCCAGACGTTCGAGCTAAACCGCACTTACGTCTACCCTGGAGGGCTATCCTTTGTGACTGAGGGCGAGGTGACGGTCGCCGGGATCGCAGCGGTGAAGGGGACCCTAACCGCGGCCGCCAACCCCGATGAGCGGGTGATCCTCGCCATCTCCCCTGACCCGGCCGTTCCCTATCCCGTGTGGGTGCGTCATGAGCGGAAGGCCGCAACCGGCTGGGAACTCGAGTACGAGATACTCCTCACCCACTACCAACACGGATGACCGCGAAGGGAATACCATCGCTCCAGGAGTGGATCCGCAGGGAGGGGGTGGTGTTAGGCCCTGAATTCTTACGGGTGGACGGTTTTCTCAACCACCGCATCGACCCCGCTTTCGTGGAGGAGGCCGGCCGGGAGCTCGCGGCCGCCTTCGCAGATCAAGGGGTGACCTGCGTCCTCACTGCCGAGGCCGCCGGGAACGTGATCGCCTACGAAGCCGCGCGACGACTCAAGGCTCACGCCGTCTACGCCAAGAAGGGCCGCGCCGCCACCATGGCCCACCCCCTCACCCGCAGGGTCCCCTCCCCCACCAAGGGCGGGGAGGTGGAGCTCGCCGTATCCCGGGACTACCTGACCCCAGGCGAACGCGTCCTCGTGGTGGACGACTTTCTCTATCGAGGCCTCACCAGCCAGGCCCTGGCGGAGATGGTGCGGGAGGTGGGGGCGGAGCTCGTGGGGTTCGGCTTCGTGATCGAAAAGTGCTTCGGGGAGGGGCGGCAGGTCCTGTCCCGGTTTGGCGTCCCCATCGTCTCGTTGGTGGGGGTGGAGCGGATGGATCCCCAGACCGGGGAGATCGCCTTTCGGGAGTGAGCTCGTTGGCCGTCGTCGTACTCGACTTCGGCTCTCAGTACACGCGCCTCATCGCCCGGCGTCTCCGGGAGCTGGGGGCCTTCTCGGTGATCCTCCCCGGGACGGCTTCCTTAGAGGAAATCCTGACACACGATCCTCAGGCGGTCGTCCTCTCCGGGGGGCCAGCCTCGGTACAAGACCCCGACGCCCCCAAGCCCGACCCCAAGCTCTTTTCCTCCGGGCTCCCGATCCTCGGAATCTGCTACGGAATGCAGGTTCTGGCTCAGCAGTTCGGAGGCGAAGTGGAGCGAGGGTGGCGACGGGAGTACGGCAAGGCCCGCCTCACCCACCACGAGGGGGCGCTCTTCCAGGGTCTCGACGGGGAGGTCCAAGTGTGGATGTCCCACGCTGACACGGTCACCGCGCCCCCGCCGGGCTGGCGGGTGGTGGCGGCGACCGAGGACTGCCCCATCGCCGCCATCGCCTCCCCGGATGGACGGTCGTTCGGGGTGCAGTTCCATCCCGAGGTGGCCCACACTCCCCAGGGAAACCGGATCCTCGCCAATTTCCTGGCCCTGGCCGGGGTGGAGCGCGATTGGACCCCGGCCCGGGTGCTGGACTCCCTGGTCGCCGAGGTACGGGCCCGGACCGCCGGCAAGCGGGTGCTCCTGGGGATCTCAGGGGGGGTGGACTCCAGTGCCCTGGCCCTGCTCCTCTCCCGGGCTGGGGTGGAGCATCTGGCGGTGCTGGTGGACCACGGGCTGCTGCGGCAAGGGGAGCGGGAGGAGGTGGAGGAGGCACTCCACTCCCTGGGGGTGAACTTGGAGGTGGTGGACGCCCGGGTGCGGTTCCTCGCCGCCCTGCGGGGGGTGACCGACCCCGAGGAGAAGCGCCGCCGCATCGGACACGCGTTCATTCAGGTGTTCGAAGAGGTTGCGCGGCGACGGGGGCCCTTTCAGGTCCTGGCCCAGGGGACCCTGTATCCGGACGCGATCGAGTCCGCCGGGGGGACTGGGGCCGCGCTCATAAAGAGCCACCACAACGTAGGGGGGCTCCCGGAGAGGCTGGGGTTCGAGCTTCTAGAACCGTTCCGGTACCTGTTCAAGGACGAGGTGAGGGAGCTAGCCCGGCTGCTTGGGCTCCCGGACGGGATCCGGCTGCGCCATCCCTTCCCCGGCCCGGGGCTGGCAGTGCGGGTCCTGGGGGAGGTGACGGAAGAGCGGCTCCAGATCCTGCGCCGGGCGGACGCCATATTCGTCCAAGGACTAAAGGAACACGGGCTTTACCACCGGGTGTGGCAAGCGTTCTGCGTGCTACTTCCCGTCCGCAGCGTAGGGGTCAGCGGGGACGAGCGCCGCTACGGGTACGTGGTCGCCCTGCGGGGGGTGACGAGCGTGGACGGGATGACCGCGGACTGGGCCCGACTGCCCCACGGGTTTCTGGACGAGATGGCCCGCCGGATAACCCGGGCGGTGCCGCAGGTGGGGCGGGTGGTGTACGACGTGACCAGCAAGCCCCCGGCCACCATCGAGTGGGAGTGAATCCCCGCCGGCCGGGCCGGGGCCGGCATTAGGACCGCCAGGGCTATTCTCCCACCCGGCGATGGATGAGCTCCTCTTCCCGGGGGCCGACCCCGATCAGGGTCACCGGTATCCCAAGCGCCCCCTCGATGAACGCTAGGTACTCCCGGGCCCTTTTCGGGAGGTCTTCCCAGCGGCGGGCGGAGTGAATGTCCTCCTCCCAGCCGGGCAAGGTCTCGTAGACCGGCTGGACGGCGGCCAGTTTCCCCACCGAACAGGGGAATTCCTCGGTACGGCCCCCCCCGATGTCGTAAGACACGCATATCTTGAGCTCGGAAAGCCCCGACAGCACGTCCAGCTTGGTGACGGCGAGCTCGGTGAACCCGTTGATCCTCTGCGCGTAGCGCAGGGCCACCAGGTCCAGCCAGCCGCAGCGGCGGGGGCGGCCGGTGGTGGCCCCGTATTCGGCCCCCGCCTCTCGCAACCAGGCCCCCAGCTCCCCCGGCTCCTCGGTGGGGAAGGGGCCCGCGCCCACCCGGGTGGTGTAGGCTTTGACCACCCCGATCACCCGGGCCGAGTCCGGCAGCCGCACCCCGGCCCCCCAGCCGATCCCGTGCACGGTGGTGGTGGAGGAGGTGACGTAGGGGTAAGTACCGAGGTCGAGGTCCAGTAGCGTCCCCTGGGCACCCTCGAAGATCACCGTCTTGCCCGCCCGCAGCGCCTGCCACACCAGGGCCTGGGTGTCCACGATCCGGGCCGCCCATTCCCGGTGGAACCGGGACAGCTCCTCCGCCATCTGTGTGGGGTCGAAGTCCGCCCGGCCGAAAAGTCTTTTCAGCTCCGCGTGGGCGGAGGAGAGGCGCCCTTCCACCAGCTCCCG
>DQVA01000179.1 GCA_015661965.1 Candidatus Bipolaricaulota bacterium | reverse complement strand
CGCCGAGAGCCCCACCGCCGCCACCAGTTCCCCGGCCCGCCGACGCCGCTCCCCGGCAGGCACCCCCTGAAACACCAAGGGCAGCTCCACGTTCTCCCGGGCGGTCAAGGTGGGGATGAGGTTGAACGTCTGGAACACGAATCCGATGTGGCGCCCCCTGAGTTCGGCCAGCCTGGCGGAGCGCAAACCAGTCACATCCTCCCCCTGCCAAAGCACCCGCCCCGAGGTGGGCCGATCCAGAAGGCCCGCGATGTGAAGCAGGGTGGATTTGCCAGAGCCAGAAGGTCCCATGATGGCCAGGAACTCCCCCGCCTCCAGCTCAAGGTCCACCCCCCGCAGGGCAAGCACCTCCACCTGGCCCATCCGATAGGCTTTGGTGACCTGTTCCAGGGAGAGGAGGGGGGCACTCATGGTCGCCCGTACTCCCTGAGGAGCCACTCGAACGTCAGCTCTTCCCCCTCCCACACCCGTAGCAGGGGCAGGAAGTACACGGGATCGGACAGGGCCAGCCCCAGCTCCACCCGGCGGCCCTCCTCGGTCTGGTACTCCCCCAGGAGGCAGGTGACCCCGCCGATGTCGGCCGTCTCCCGTACCAAGAAGATGATCCCCCCGGGCAAGGCGTATTCCTCCCCCACCGCAAGCTGCTCCCGGCGCTTGATCAGGGTGAGCAGGGCCGCCAGGTCCCCGTCGGTCCCGGTGGACTGTACGAAGGCCACCGAGCCCAGGAAGCCCAGCATCCCCAGCTCCTCAGGGGTGCCTTCCGCCTCCACCGACAGCACCACCCGGTACCTTCCGTCCTCCAGGCCGGTCACCTCAAGCCGCAGGGTCTGAGGGGAGCCAAGGTCGGCCCCGGCTAGCTGCCAGACCATGGAGGTGGTGCCCGGGGGGAAATCGGCGAGGTCCGCCTGCGCCAGGGCCAGCGAGCCCACCACAAGCCCAGAGAGAACGAGCAAAACCGGTTTACCCATTTCGTCTCCCCCCGTTGTCGGTGCTGATCTCCACCCGGCCCTCCCTGAGGCGCAACAGGCCCTGTTGGATCAGCAGATAAATCCCCAATGCAACGAACGCCAGCTCCGCCACCCGGTACATCACCGAGAAGGCCAGGGCCCCGGAGGCGCGGATCCCCAGCAGGGAGAAGATGCCCATTCTCCCGCCCTCCGCTATGCCCATCCCCCCCGGGGTGATCCAGAAGAAGGCGGTGAGGAAGGCGTTGAGGGTGAAGTACAGCGAGAGCTGGGGGGCGGAGAACAGGGCCTTATGGGTGAAGTAGAAGAACACCTGGGGGCGCAGGTAATTGAAGAACATGGCCAGGATCTGAAACGTGAAGGCCGCGGCGGTGCAGGCCAAGTGCTTGGTGAAGGCATGGAAGATCTCCTGCTCCGTTTCGGACACCTTGGCCGCGGCCCGCAAGAGCCTGCCCCGCCCCGGGAGGATCCGGGCCAACAGCCGGATCAACCTGGAGATCCACTGATAATTACGGGCGAAGGAGAAGATAGCCAGCCCCAAAAAGGCGGCCATGAGCCCCAAGGTGATGCCCACCGCCCGCTTGTCGGCCAAGGTGAGCTGGGGGGAGATGAGCACAAAGAAGCCCCCCAAGGAGCAGAACAGGAGCAGGGCCACCCCGGCCAGGAGCCGCTCCACCACCACGGTGGCCATGACCCGGGCCATGGGCACGCTGGCCTGCTTGGACACCAGATATGCCCGGACCGGTTCCCCCCCCAAGTACATGGACGGGGTGAGATAGCTGATGGAGTAGCCGGACACCAACGCCACCCCTACGCCAGACCACGGGACCTTGATCCCGGCCCCCCGCAGCAGGATGCCCCAGCTGATAAGCCAGGCCACCAGGCTGCAAAGGACGTTCCCCAGCACCGCCAAAACCCCCCACACCCCCACCGCCTTGAGGTTGGCCAGCACCTGGCCGGGGCTGGACATGTAGATGAGCCCCCCCAGCAAGGCGGCCCCCACCCCGATCAAACCGAGCAGCCACCAGGCTCTATTCGCGTGCATCCCCCATCCCTCCGTCCACAGGGCCGGACCGAACGTAGGGAAAAGCCGGGCTCCCCTGGAGAAGACACCTGACCCCCGCTTCCAACTGCCCCCTATCCGTGGTCCCCATGATTGGCCCAATCTACCGCAACTTGGGGGCGGGATGCAAAACTAAGGGGAACCGATGCGGGAGAGTAGCAAAGACAAAGCCGCCTCGGTGGCCGACCACCTGATCCCCTGCCGGGAGCCCGAGAACCGATGCTGTCTCACCTCCGCCTCCCCCTCCGGGCCGGCCACCGCGATGTACACGAGG
>DQVA01000153.1 GCA_015661965.1 Candidatus Bipolaricaulota bacterium | reverse complement strand
TGGCAGGGGGTCCCCCGCTACGCCCTGTTGGCCGGGTTCCTCGGGGTGGTGATCGTGGCCTGCGTGAGTTACGCCGTCCCACGGCTGGGGCTGGGAAACACGTTGGTGGTCACCATCGCCTCCCAACTCATCGTGGGCGCGTTACTGGCCCATTTCGGCCTGCTGGGGGCTGCCCTGCGGCCGCTCGATCCGCCCCGCGCCCTGGGCATCGCGGTGCTGATCCTGGGCGCGTGGCTGGTGGTCCGGTAGGCAGCTACAATCCTAGGTCATGGCCGTAGACCGCTTCCCTCGGGACCGGATGTATTACAAGTTCCGCCTATACGGCTTTCTAAAGAACCTCCGGTTCTTCGACCCCTTCCTCATCCTGTTCTTCCGGGAGTCGGGCTTGTTGTTCCTGGAGATCGGGTCCCTGTTCTCCATCCGGGAGATCGCGGTCAACCTACTGGAGGTCCCCACCGGGGTGATCGCTGACTCCTTCGGCCGCAGGAAGGCGATGCTCGCCTCTTTCTCCTGTTACATCCTGTCTTTCCTCGTTTTCTACCTCTACCCAGGTTTCCTCCCCTACGCCCTGGCCATGATCCTGTTTGCCTTTGGGGAGACGTTCCGGTCAGGTACACATAAGGCCATGATCCTGGAATACCTGCGGCTTAAGGGGATCGAACACCTGAAGGTTGACTACTACGGGCACACCCGGGCTGGCTCCCAGCTGGGCTCCGCGGTAGGGGCCCTGATCGCCGCCGGCCTGGTCCTCTATTCCGGCTCCTACCGGATCGTGTTCCTGGCCTCGGTGATCCCCTATCTCCTGGGGCTGCTGCTGTTTCTCACCTACCCCAAGGAGCTGGATGGGGAACTGATCCCTGTCTCCGGTGGGCTGAGGGCCAAGCTATGGGAACGCCTGCGGGTGACGGGAACCGGGTTCCTCGGGATGTTCCGGGATCCTGCCACCTTAAGGGGGTTGCTGCAGTCGGCAGCCTTCGACGGGGTGTTCAAGGGCACCAAGGATTATCTCCAGCCCATCCTCAAGACCCAGGCACTGGCCCTGCCCTTGTTCCTGTCCCTATCCGGCGATCAGCGGACTGCGGTGGTGGTGGGGATCGTGTACTTCATGCTTTACTTGGGGACGTCGGTTGCCGCCGGCTCAGCAGGCAAGGTGGAGCGGCGTTTTTCTGGTCTGACCCGGGCGGTGAACCTTTCCTACCTGGCGGGGCTGGCCCTGCTGGCAGGGGCCGGGCTCGCCACACAGTTCGAGCTTTACCCGCTGGCAGTGCTGGCGTTCGTGGGCCTGTATCTTCTCCAGAACGTGCGCCGACCGTTGATGGTCGGGTATCTGGCGGAGGTCATCGACCCCCGGCTCATGGCCTCGGGGTTGTCGGTGGAGTCGCAATTGAAGACGGTGGTATTGGCGGGGTTGGCCCCAGCGGTGGGGGCGCTGGCCGATGGGTTCGGGGTGGGGTTGGCGTTGGCCGTGGTAGCCGGGGCGGGGCTGTCTCTGGCCCCACTGCTGCGGGTTAGGGAGCGGGGGTGAGGGAGGTACTGGATCTGGCTGTGGATCCGCTTCTGTGGGGGGTGGTGCTCCTGGTTGTGGCCGGCGGCGCGCTGCTGCGTCGGGCCCGGGGTTGGGGGCTACTGGTCCTGTGCGGGGGGCTGCTTCTGGGGGCGTTGGGCTCGGGCCCCGGCGCAAGATCCCTTCTTGTCCCTTTGGAATCCAGATTTTCAGCGCTCCTCTCGCCCCCAGGTCAAGGGGTAACTTGGATCGTGGTGCTCGCCGGCGGGGAGGGTTGGGCCCCGGGGCGGCCTATCACCAGTGACCTATCCACCTCCAGCGCCGCCCGGCTGCTGGAGGCGGTGCGGGTGTGGAGGATGTTGGGCGAGGCCCCCAAGATCCTGTTCGTGGGCGGGGTGGGCCAGCCGGGCCGGCCGGCCGAGGCGCCCCTGGTGGCCCAAGCCGCCCTGGCCCTGGGGATCCCCCCCGAGGCGGTGGACTGGGAGGCCGCATCCCGCAACACCCACGAGAACGCGCTGGCCATCCGGGACAGATTGGGGCCGAACCGGTTTATCCTGGTCACCTCGGCCTTCCACATGCCCCGGGCGGTGGCCGCCTGCCGGGCAGTGGGCCTCACCCCCATTCCCGCCCCCTGTGGTCACCGGGCTCCGGGCATCCTGACGCCTTACGACTTCGTCCCGGCGAGCGAATACCTGTGGGACTCCGCTTTGGCCATTCGGGAGTATCTGGCTTTGTTTTACTACCGGGTCCAGGACTGGATTTAGCTGGGGCGGGACGAGTCGGTAGGGGGTTTCGTCTGGACCTAGGACCAGCGGCCGGCGATCTCGGTCCCGCAGCCGGGGCAGCGTCCCTCTTGAACACGGTTCTCCATGACGTAGAACCCGTGGCGCCGGATCAGGATGGCGCCGCAGCTCGGGCACTGGGTGTCCTCCCCTTCCCCGGGCACGTTCCCCAGGTACACATACTTCAACCCGGCGGACAGCCCGATCTCCCGCGCCCGCACCAGGGTCCCCATCGGGGTGGGCGGCCGGTCGTGCACCCGATAAGCGGGGATGAACCGGGAGATGTGCCAGGGGATGTCCGGCGATACCCCTCTTAGGAACTGCGCCAGCCAGGAGAGCTCCTCTTCCGAATCGTTCCATCCCGGGATGACCAGGGTGGTGACCTCCACCCACACCCCCAGGTTCACCATCCGCTCTATGGTGTCCAGGACCGGCTGCAGGGAGGCTCCACAGTGGCGGCGATAGAACTCGTCGGAGAAGCTCTTGAGGTCGATGTTGACCCCATCGAGGTAAGGGGCGATCTCCCGTGCAGCCTCCTGGGAGAGATACCCGTTGGAAACGAACACGTTCCTGATCCCTTGTTTTCTCGCCAGTTGGGCTGCCTCGTAAGCGAGTTCGAAGAACACGGTGGGCTCGGTGTAGGTATAGGCGATGATGGGGGCCCCGGCGGATTTGGCCTGGGCCACCAGTTCCTCCGGGGGGATCCTCTCCCCCAGGATGGCCCCCCCGTGCTCCCGGGGGTACTGTGAGATCTCCCAGTTCTGACAGAACTCGCACCGGAAGTTACAGCCCACGGTGGCGATGGACAGGGCAGGAGCGCCGGGGAGGAAGTGGAACAGGGGTTTTTTCTCGATGGGATCAAGTGCTTGGGAGATGATGCGGTCGTAGACCAGGGTGTAGAGGGTCCCGTCCCGGTTCTCTCGCACCATACACAGGCCCCGGCTGCCGGGGGCGATCTGGCATTGGTGGGCGCACAACTTGCATCGCACCCGGCCCTCCCCGATCGGCTCCCACAGCATCGCCTGCCTCATCACCTTGCCATGGTAATCCCCACCCCGGTAGAAGTCCAAAGCAGGGCTGTTACCATCACCACGACCGTGAGCGCTCAGGGGATCGAACGGCGAGTCAGGGAGATATTGGCGCGGATGCCGGCCGGGGTGACGGTACTGGCTGCCACCAAGGACCGCCATCCGGACGAGATCCGGGCCGCCATCCGGGCCGGGATCCGCGCCATCGGGGAGAACTACGTGCAAGAGGCGGAACGCAAACGCCCTTCCGTCCCGGAGCCCGCCACCTGGCATCTGATCGGTCGGCTGCAAAAGAACAAGGCCCGCCGCGCCCTTGCGGTGTTTGATTGGCTCCAAACCCTGGATTCCCTGCCCCTGGCCGAGCGACTGGAGCGGCTGCTTGCCGCATCGGGGAGGAGGCTCCCGGTGCTGGTGCAGGTGAACGTCGGCCGGGAGCCCCAGAAGGCGGGGGTACCCCCGGAGGAGCTGGCGGACTTCGTCTCCCGGGTGGCCGCCCTGCCGCATCTGGAGGTGCGGGGGTTGATGGCCATCCCCCCGGCTCCCTCCCGGCCGGAGGACTCCCGCCCTTACTTCCGGGCCATGCGCAGGCTGTTCGAGGGGCTGAAGGCGGAGGGGATTCCCGGGGTGAGGCTGGATGTCCTGTCCATGGGGATGTCGGCGGACTGGGAGATCGCGGTGGAGGAGGGGGCGACCATGGTGCGGCTGGGCACCGCCCTGTTCGGCCCCCGGGGTTGACCGGTCCTGGGTTTGGGGTTACCCTGACATGTAGCACAAAACTAAAATAAGTGCTACCAAAAGGAGGGACCATGCTGAGGAAAGTCGCGACGGTGCTGGTTGCCCTGGGCCTCTCCCTCCCCGCCCTGGCCCAGTCCCCCATCCCAGTGGTGGCTGCCAGCGCGGTGCTGGCGGACCTGGCGGAGAAGGTCGGCGGGGAGAAGATAAGCGTCTACACCATCATCCCGCCCGGATTCTGTCCTGCCCACTACGACCTCAGGCCTAGCGACCTTCTGGCCGTGGCCCAGGCCCGCCTGCTCCTGTACCACGGGATCGAGCCCTGGCTGGAGACCCTTTTGGGGAAGGTGAACCCCGAGGCCAAAGCCGTGAAACTCCCCGGCCCCTGGAACACCCCCCAAGCTATGAGTGACAAAGCCCAGGCCATCGCCACCGCCCTGGGGGAGATCCTCCCAGAGGAGGCGGAGGCGTTCGCCGCCCGGGCGGCGGCGTTCGCCGCCGAGGTGCAGGCCCTGGGGGAG
>DQVA01000064.1 GCA_015661965.1 Candidatus Bipolaricaulota bacterium | reverse complement strand
GGTTCCCGAGCTTTTGTTCCAACTGGACGACACCCTGGATCGGGCCCTGCGGCTGGAAGAGCTATTCGATGAGCACTCCGAGTAAGCTAGAGCTGTTGGCTTTACCCCTGGCCGCCTCCCTGCACGGGGAGGAAACCCGTACCCTTTTCTCCCGGGTGGCCGCCGACTTCCAAGCCCGGACCGGCATCGGCCTCAGGGAAGGGGAGGAAGGAGAGGTATTGAGCGAGCCCCTGCCCGTGTTCCTCCTCCTCACCGGGGGCACGGAGGCCGAGCTGTTGGCCCTGGCGAGGAAGGCCGCCGGGCCGCTTTTGGTCCTCTCTCACGGGACCCACAATTCCTTGCCAGCTGCCCTTGAGGCGGTGGCCCGCTTGCGGTCGGATGGCCGCCAGGTGCGCTTGGTGCATCTGGACACGGGAAGGGCCGCCCGGGAACTTGTGCTCCTGAGCAGGGCCACTGCCCTGGCCAAGGCTTTGCGGGGGCTGCGGGTAGGCCTGATCGGCGGTGCCTCCCCCTGGCTGGTGGCCAGCTCCCCTGACCAGGGTGTCCTGGAAGGCAAGCTCGGGATCGAGGTCATCCAGTTCAGCCTGAGGGAGGTCCTGCGCCGGCTCCCCGAAGTGGCCCCGCCGGTGGGGGCCCCCGGGGAAGGGGTGGAGGAAGAGGGGCGGCGCATGGGCCCCCGGGTGTATATTGCTCTCAGGGAGTTAATAAAAGAGCATCGTCTTTCCGGAATCTCCATCGCCTGCTTTGGCCTCCTAAAATATGGGCTCACCGCCTGCTGGGCCCTGTCTCGCCTCTCAGATGAGGGGATCGCCGGGGGTTGTGAGGGGGACCTGCCGGCATTGCTTGCCCTCCTTTGTGCCCACGCCCTCACCGGCGTGCCCGGCTTTTTGGCCAACCCCGCGGACGTGGATCCGAAACGGGAGCGGCTGGTCCTCGCCCACTGCACAGTGCCCCTGAAGCTGGTGGAAGACTTCCGGCTGCGAACGCACTTCGAGTCCGGGATGGGGCTGGCCATCGCCGGGGCACTCCGCCCCGGGCCCTACACCCTGGTCCGCTTCGGCGGCGCCCGGCTGGAAAGGGCGTTCATCGTGGAAGGCACAGTCCTCCCGGAGCGGCCCGGGAGGGAAGACCTGTGTCGCACTCAGGTGGTGTTCAAGTCCCCGAAAGGGGCGCTTGAAAAGCTCCTCTCCGAGCCGCTAGGCAACCATCACGTGCTGATCCCCGGACACCAGCGGGCCGTTCTGGCGGCCTTCCACGAGCTGTTCCTGGCCCGCATCTGACCCCCTGCTGTCCCCAGCCCCGCTTGCAGCTTGAGCCCTTGCAATAAAGCTTCCCCGCCCCGGATCAAAAGTCCGGTGAAAAGGCCCCGATGCTGAGTTTTTTCTGCCTCTCAGGGGCAGGTCGTGGTCGCTCTCCACCTCCCCGGGGGAGGAGGTGTCCACCGTCGCTTGGACGGCGGGGAACCCCTCCCGGGACTGGCCAGGCAGGGGCCACCTCTCGCAGAACTTTGCACCCCTTGGGGTGAGGCAGCGGCCGGCATTAGATAAACTGATGTTCCATACGGAAAGGAGAGCGAATTGCGGGAACGCATCCTAGAGGGACCGATCCTGAAGACGATGGTGGTCCTGGCCTGGCCGGTGATGGTGTCCAACGCCCTGCAGGCCCTCTACAACCTGATCGACGCCTTCTGGCTAGGGAAGGTATCCACCGAGGCCCTGTCCGCACCCACCGTGTCTTGGCCGGTGATCTTCACGTTCATGTCGTTGGGGATCGGCTTCCAGATGGCCGGTTCCACCCTGGTGGCCCAGTACACCGGCGCCGGGGATAAGACCGGTGCCGACCGAGCCGGGTCCCAGGTGTTCTCGTTCCTGTTTTTCCTTGCTTGCGGGGCATCGCTGGTGGGGTTTCTATCGGCCCCGGGGATCCTACAGATCATGGGGACTCCAGTGGACATCTATCCCCTGGCCGTCTCCTACCTGCGCATCGTGGCGGCGGGGTTCCCGGTGATGTTCGGGGCGTTCGCCTTCACCGGGCTGCTGTTGGGGGTGGGGGATACCCGGACCCCCATGTTCCTGATGGGAGCGTCGGTGCTGGCCAATGCGGTGTTGGACCCGCTTTTGATCTTCGGCTGGGGGCCGTTTCCGGAGCTGGGGGTGGCGGGGGCAGCCTATGCCACCGTGGCCTCCCGCGGGGTGGCGGCCCTGATCGGGGTGTGGCTGCTTGCCACCGGGCGGGTGGGGGTGCGACTGCGGGCCCGCTGGCTGCTTCCCCGGTGGCGGTGGATCAAGACGATCCTGGTGGTGGGGGGGCCGAACGCTGTGGATCATGCCGGCACCTCATTGGGGTTCGTAGTGCTGATGGGGCTGGTGGCGGGCTACGGCACCACGGTGGTGGCCGCCTACGGGGTGGGCCAGCGGCTCATCCACCTGATCAACGTGGCCATCTGGGGGGCGACCACCGCCCTGCTCACCATGGTGGGCCAGAACCTGGGGGCGGACCAGCCACAGCGGGCGGAGGAGATCGCTCAGCGGGGGATCCGGGCCACCTTCGGGGTATTGGCGATCCTTTCCCTCATTACGGTACTTTTGCGGGGGCCATTGTATCGGGTGTTCATCGCCGACCCGGCGGTGATCCGAGAGGGCAGCCGGTTCATGGCCATTTTCGGGCCTTCGGTGCCGTTCTTCGGCCTGTTTGCTGCCACCAGTTCGGTATTCCGGGGGGCAGGGCATACCGTCCCGCCCATGGTGGCGTCCCTGATTAGGCTTTGGGGGTTTCGGATCTTCCTGTCCTGGCTGTTGGGTTACGCAGCCGGGCTGGGCCCGGTGGGACTCTGGATCGGGATGACGCTCAGCAACATGTTAGGGGGGCTATTGCTTTACGGGTGGCTGCTCAGGGGCACCTGGAAGCGGCGGGTGATCGAGGTGGAGACGGAGGAAGTCCCCTGTGTTGGGGGATAGGGGATTTGGTACGGGCTGGGATTGATGGGGGCGGGGGCGGGCCTTAGAATTCCGGTTGGAGGGATGTCCGAACGGCAAGGAGCCGGTCTCGAAAACCGGTACGGCCTTATGGCCTTCGGGGTTCGAATCCCCGTCCCTCCGCCACGCGCGCCCGTAGCTCAGGGGACAGAGCGCTGCCCTGCGGAGGCAGAGGTCGCAGGTTCAAATCCTGCCGGGCGTACCAGTTTTCTGATTCCTTGCCTTGAGCCACCAGATCAAACGGTTTTTTGTAGTTAGGTTCTAGCTTTTCGGCTGTAATCGTGCAGTTCCAAACCAGG
>DQVA01000079.1 GCA_015661965.1 Candidatus Bipolaricaulota bacterium | reverse complement strand
GCGATCCTCATCCCGCCCCCTCCGCCCAGCCCTTGGCCCGTTCCACCGCCTTCCGCCAACCTGAAAGAAGCTGCTCCCGTTTAGCCGGCGACATGCGGGGCTGGAAGGCGCGCTCCCAACGCACTAAGGAGGGGATGTCGGAAAATTCCCACAGGCCCACGGAGACCCCGGCGGCCAGGGCCGCCCCCAGGGCGGTGGTCTCCAGGACCTGCGGCCGCTGCACCGGGATCCCCAAAATGTCGGCCTGGAACTGGCAGAGGAAGTCGTTCCTGGCCGCCCCGCCGTCCACCCGCAGTGCGGGAAGCGGGGTAGCGGCGTCCGCCTCCAGGGCCCGTACCAGATCGCATGTCTGATAGGCAATCGCCTCCAGGGCCGCCCGCACCAGGTGCGCCTTGGTGGTGCCCCGGGTGATCCCCAGGATCGCCCCCCGGGCATAAGGGTCCCAGTGGGGCGCCCCCAGGCCCGCCAGGGCGGGGACGAAATACACCCCTTCGTTACCGGGGAGGGAGCCGGCCAAGGCCTGGGACTCCCCCGCCGAGGAGATGAGCCCCAGGTCCCGCAGCCACTGAATCGCCGCCCCGGCGACGAACACCGCGCCCTCCAGGGCGTACCGGACCTCTCCCCCGCTGGTGTAGGCCACGGTGGTGAGGAGCCCGTGGCGGGAGGGGACGGCCCGCCCCCCGGTGTTCACCAGCAAAAACGCCCCGGTCCCCCAGGTCACCTTCCCCTCGCCGGGGGACAGGCACCCCTGCCCCAGCAGGGCCGCCTGCTGGTCCCCCAGCACCCCGGCCAGCGGCACCTCGGCGCCGAGCAGGTCACCCCGGGTGTGGCCGAACACAGAAAGACTTGGACGCACCTCCGGTAAACAGCTGGGGGGAACCGAGAACAGCTCCAAGAGCTCTTCACTCCAGGAGAGGCGGCGGATATCGAACAGCATGGTACGAGATGCGTTGCTGGGATCGGTGGCATGGACCCCGGCCAGGCGAAACAGGAGCCAGGAGTCCACGGTGCCGAAACAGACCTCACCGGCCTGGGCCCGGGCCTGGAGCCCTGGCAGATGCCCCAAGAGCCACTCCAACTTGGTGGCCGAAAAATAGGGGTCCGGCGACAAGCCGGTTATATCGCGGATCCCCTTTTCCCAGCCCGCTTGGGAGAGCTCGCGGCAGCGGGGGGCGGTGCGGCGGTCCTGCCACACGATGGCCGGGGCCAGCGGGGCCCCGCTGTTTCGATCCCAGACGACCACGGTCTCCCGCTGATTGGCGATCCCGATGGCCGCCAGGTCCCCCGCCCGCAGACCCGCCTTGGCAAGCGCCTCGTGCAGCACCTCCAGGGCGAACTCGACCATGAGTCGCGGTTCCTGCTCCACCCAGCCCGGTTTGGGGCAGGCGAGGGGGAGCTCCCGGTAAGCGGCCGCCACCTCGCGCGCCTCCGCATCGACCACCACGAACCTGACCCCGGTGGTGCCCAGGTCCAGCGCCCCCACCTGCCTCTTTGCCTCTTCTTTCGCTTTCACTTTCGTTTCCTTTCGATAGTGTGCATTCTATCCTTCTCCCGTGGGGGGTCAAGGCCTAAAACGGGTATCCGGACAGGCCCAGCTCCTGGGCAATGTCCCTTAGCTGGCGCCGGAGGTTTGCGTTGATGGGGACCCCTTCCTTCCGGATACGCTGCTCCCTGAGGAAAGCCTTTTCGCCGGCGGTATAAATGCGTTCCGCCTCTGGGGAGACCGCGGCGGCCCGCAGCGCCCGTAGGATCTCCCCGACGGTGCGCTTGAAGTGGGGGAGGGGCACGAAGTGTTCGATGTCCAGGGCCAGGAAGAAATGCCCCAGTTGATGCGGCCTGGGGGTCCCTTCCTCATCGAACCCGGACAGGTCCTTGAGGAAGGCCCCGGACTGGAGGGCGGCACACAGGATTTCGATCATGGTGGC
>DQVA01000326.1 GCA_015661965.1 Candidatus Bipolaricaulota bacterium | reverse complement strand
TGGATGGACACGTCCAGGGCGGACACCGGCTCGTCGCACACGATGAGCTGGGGGTCCAGGGCCAGGGCACGGGCGATCCCGATCCGCTGGCGCTGGCCGCCGGAGAACTCATGGGGATAGCGCCGCATGTGTTCGGGTTTCAAACCCACCGCCTGCAATAGCTCGGTCACCCGTTCCTCTTTCTCCCTCCCCCGGGCCACCCGGTGCACCACCAACGGTTCCCCGACGATGTCGCCCACTGTCATGCGGGGGTTGAGGGAGGAGTAGGGATCCTGGAAGATGATCTGCATCTCCCGCCGTAGGGGTTTCAGGGATTTTTTGTCCAGCTTGGCGATGTCCACCACATCCCCCAGGCCCTTGGAGCGGAACAGGATCTTCCCGGCGGTGGGCTCCACAAGGCGCAGGATGGTACGACCGGTGGTGGTCTTCCCGCAGCCGGATTCCCCCACCAGCCCTAGCGTCTCCCCTTCGGGGATGAACATGTCCACGTCGTCCACTGCCTTGACCCAGCCCACCACCCGGCGGAACACGCCGCGACGGACCGGGAAGTACTTCTTCAGCTCGGACACTTGCAGGAGGATGTCTTCTCCCATGGTCGCCTGGATTGCCACGTTCATCCCCTCCTCAATAGAGCCAGCACGCCGCTTGGTGGTCGGTGGCCAGCGGCTTCAGGCTGGGCATCTCCCGGGTACAGATCTCCATGGCGTGGGGGCAGCGGGGATGGAATGGACACCCCGGCGGGGCGTCCAGTGGGTCCGGGACCACCCCCTTGATGGGCTCGAGCCGCTCCTTCTTGGAGGCCAGCGAGGGGATGGACTTGAGGAGCCCTTGGGTATAAGGGTGTTTGGGATCATGGAATAGGGGGCGCACGGGGGCATGTTCCACCACCTTGCCCAGGTACATCACCACCACCTCCTCGCACATCTCCGCCACTACCCCGAGATCGTGGGTGATGAGCATAATGGCGGCCTGGAACCTGGTTTTCAGGTCACTCATCAGGTCCAGCACTTGGGCCTGGATGGTTACGTCCAGGGCGGTGGTGGGTTCGTCGGCGATGAGGAGGGAGGGGTTACAGGAAAGGGCCATGGCGATCATGGCTCGTTGGCGCATCCCCCCCGACAGTTGATGGGGGTACTCGTCCACCCGCTGCTCCGGCTCTGGGATTCCCACCTGCCGTAGCATCTCGATGGCCTTCTTGCGGGCCTCTTTTTTGGAGACCTTTTGGTGCAGCATGATCGCTTCCATGATCTGGTACCCGATGGTGAACACGGGGTTTAGGGAGGTCATAGGCTCTTGAAAGATCATGGCCATCTCTTTCCCTCGGATGGACCGGTACTCCTTGCCTTTGGGGTTGAGCTGGGTGAGCTGTACGGCCTGGCCGTCGCGATACAGGGTGATCGCGCCGCTCACGATCTTCCCCGGGGGCATGGGGACAAGCCCCATGATGGAGAGGGCGGTCACGGACTTACCACAGCCGGATTCCCCCACCACGCCCAAGGTGCGCTCGGGCTCGATGGAGAAAGTGACCCCGTCCACCGCCTTGACCACCCCGTCCTCGGTGTAAAAGTAGGTTTTGAGGTCGCGGACGTCGATCAGGGGCATCTCGGCTCCCTCACAGGACGGCCAGCGCCAGGCCCAACCCGATGAAGAGAGCCCCCAAAACGCCGGTGGCGATCTTCTTGGGGTCCCTCTTTACATCCCGGCCGAACACGGTGGAGGACATGCCGGCCCCGAACGCCCCTCCCAAGGTGGCGTGCTCGGACATCTGCAGCAGGATCAGCCCGATCAGGGCCAGGCAGTCCAAGAAGAACACGACTTGGAGGAAGATCTTCATCCCATCACGCTCCTGGCCCGCATTATACCTGAGGGGGTGACAAGCGCAAAGACCGGCTTGGCCGGCGCCCGCGGAAGGGGCTAGAATACGTTGGCTTGGCAAAGTTCGTGTTCGTGACAGGGGGGGTATTGTCCGGTCTGGGGAAGGGGGTGATGGCCGCTTCCCTGGGCGCCCTCCTCCGCGCCCGGGGCCTCGCGGTCACCCTGCAGAAGATCGACCCCTACCTGAACGTAGACGCCGGCACCATGAACCCCTACGAGCACGGGGAGGTGTTCGTCACCCAGGACGGCTTGGAAACCGACCTGGATATCGGCCACTATGAGCGGTTCACCCACCAGGACCTCTC
>DQVA01000060.1 GCA_015661965.1 Candidatus Bipolaricaulota bacterium | reverse complement strand
GTCAGCAACCCTGGTGGAGGCGACGGGACTTGAACCCGTGACCTCTGGCATGCCATGCCAGCGCTCTCCCAGCTGAGCTACGCCCCCAAGCGCTACGATTTTCCCGCTTCGGCCAGCCCTTTTCAACCACATCCCTCAGGGGAGAACGCCGGGGAGCAGCCCAACCCCTGGAATCCGTAGGGCTAGGCGCCCTTGCAGGGTCGGTGGATTCGCTTGCCACGCGGTTTTTCCCCCTCTTCACAAGGTGGCCGTTTCGTGGTATAGTAAAGGTGTAGGGCCGATGGCCCTTCGTTTTTGCCTGGACTCCCACGGGCTAATAGGAGGAATTAAATATGGAGAGCGTGGCCAACCTGGGCGACAAGGTGCAGAAGAAGCACCTTGAGGGACAGGAGGTGGACGAGCTGCACCTCCTGGAAGAGGAGGACGTAAAGCGGCGTTCACCCGAGAACCCCATCCGTACCTATTTCGATGAGATCTCCCGGGTACCACTCCTCACGAAGGAAGAGGAAGTGGAGCTTGCCAAACGCGTGGAGGCCGGGGACAAGGAGGCCAAGGAGAAGCTGGCCGAGGCCAACCTCCGGTTGGTGGTATCCATCGCCAAGAAATACCGGGGATGCGGCCTTCCCTTCCTGGACTTGATCCAGGAAGGGAACCTGGGCCTGATGAAGGCCATCGAGAAGTTCGATTGGCGCAAAGGCTATAAATTCTCCACCTACGCCACTTGGTGGATCCGGCAGGCCATCCTCCGCGCCATCACCAACCGCTCCCGTACCATCCGGGTTCCCACCCATATCAACGAGCTGATCCGCAAGATATACCAGGTGGAACGTGACTACCTAAAGGAACATGGCACCCCACCTTCCCTGGAGGAGCTGGCCGAGGAGCTGGATACCACGGTGGAGAACATCATCAAGGCCAAGAAGACCGCTCAGTACACGGCCTCCCTGGATACCCCCATCGGCTACGAGGACGAAGGCTCGGTGCTGGGCGATTTCATCGAGGACTCCGCCGCGGTATCCCCCACCAAGGAGACGTTCAAGGAGCTTTTGCAAGCAGAGCTCCAAAAGGCCCTGCGGGAGAAGCTCACCCCCAGGGAACGGCGGGTGTTGGAGTTGCGCTACGGCCTTGACGATAACCAGCCCAAGACCCTGGACGAGGTGGGGGAGCTATTCGGCATCTCTCGGGAGCGGGTACGGCAGATCCAGAAGGAGGCCCTGGAGAAGCTCAAGCACTCCGACCTCCTGCGCAAGCTGGAGAAGTTCCGCCTCCTGGAGGAGGAGTACTAACCGGACCGGCTGGGGCAATCGGGGTTGGAACAGCGCCGTCCGTGACGGGGGTCCTCGTAGAGGACCCCCTTTTTGCATTCTGGGCAACTCTGGAGCGGTTTCCCCGGCAGGGCGAAGCGGCAGTCGGGATACCGGTTGCAGGCCCAGAAAGCGCCGCGACGGGTGGAGTACCTCTCCACCAGCTCCCCCTGCCCGCACTTGGGGCAGGTGACCCCGGAGGGCACCGGGGCGGTGGCCCTACAGCTGGGACAAGCCAGGAACCGGCCGTAGCGCCCGTGTTTGAGCTGCATGGGGGTGCCGCAGTTGGGGCAGGGGGCCCCGGGGGCGTCATCCGCCTCGGCCAGCGCCTCCGCCAGTTCCACCTTTCCCGGCCTATACCGGTACTTCAAGTTGGCGGGCAGGTTGCGGGTGGTCTTGCACTCCGGGTAGCGGGAGCACCCGAGGTACAGCCCTCCCTTCCACACCCGCACCTCCATGGGGGCACCGCAGTTGGGACACCGCACATCCGATAGCACCCGAAACGGCTTCTTGCCCTCCTGAAGTTCCTGCTCCACCCGTTCCAGGCGCTTTGAGAACCACTCGTAAAACCGGGACAGCACCTCCAGACGATCCGCCTCCCCCTCCTGGATGCGGTCCAGGTCCTCCTCCATTCGGGCGGTGAAGTCCTCTCGCACCGTCTCCGGGAAGTGCTCCCGCAGGAAGTCAGTGACTACGTGCCCGAGCAGGGTGGGCCGCAGAGCCCCGTTCTCCCTCAGCACGTATCCCCGCTCTTGGATGACGGTCACGATCTGGGCGTAGGTGCTAGGCCGGCCGATCCCCTCCCGCTCCAGCTTCCTGATCAGTCCGGCCTCGGTGTACCGGCCCGGGGGCTCGGTCTGCTTTTCCAGGAACTCCAGCTTGGGGGCAGGGAGTTCCAGCCCTGGCGCGAGGCCGTCCGGCAGCTCCACCCCCTCGTCCTCGAGCTTGCCCACCGGGAGCACCTGGGTGAACCCGGGGAACAGCGGCCGGGAAGCGGAGGCCTTCAGCAGCTGCTCCCCGGCCTTAATGGTGACCTTGACCCGCTTCCAGATCCCGTCCGCCATCTGGGTGGCCACGAACCTCCGCCAGATGAGCCCGTATAGCTTCGCCTGCTCCGGGGTGAGGTGGGGGGCCACCTCTTCCGGGGTGAGGGTCACCTGGGAGGGCCGGATGGCCTCGTGGGCGTCCTGGGAGCGGCGCTTGTTCCTGAACTTCCTGGGCCGGGGGGAAAGATAGTCCCTGCCGAACCGGTCCCTGATCAAGGCCCGTGCTTCCTTGATGGCGGAGTCCGCCACCCGCACCGAGTCGGTGCGCATGTAGGTAATCAGCCCCAGGCGTTCCCCCTTTACGTCCACGCCCTCGTAGAGCTGCTGGGCGATCTGCATGGTGCGGCGGGGGGACATCCTGAGTTCACTGGCTGCCGCCTGCTGTAGGGTGGAGGTGATAAAGGGAGGCGGCGGGCGGCGCTTCACTTCCTCCTCGACCACCTCCTCCACTACGAACCGGGCCGCGGCCAATGCCTGCCGGAGGCGCTCCACCTCCTCCGGGGCGGTGATCTTCCCCGCTAGCTTGGCGGAGAACGGGGGCTCGGTGGGGAAGCGGGCCTGCACCTCCCAGTAGGGCAGGGGCACGAAGTCCTGGATCTCCAGCTCCCGGTCACAGATGAACCGGAGCGCCACCGATTGGACCCGCCCGGCGGACAGTCCCTCGAACCTGCGCCCGGCCAGCACCAACGACAAGAGCGGCGACACCTGATAGCCCACCAGTCGATCCAGGATCCTCCTCGCCCGCTGGGCCTCCACCTTGTTCAGGTCCACCTGGCCCGGCTCCGCCAGGGCCCGCTGCACTGCCTCCGGGGTGATCTCATGCAGGAGCACCCGGGCGAACCGCTCCCGGGCCCCGTCGCCGAGCAGCTCCAACAGGTCGAAAGCGATGGCCTCGCCCTCCCGGTCCGGGTCGGTGGCCAGGTACACTGCCGCGGCCTCCCGCACTGCCCGTTTGAGGGCGGACACCACCCGCCGGTCCCGCACCACCCACTTGGCGGAAAACCCCCGTTTCACGTCCACCCCCAGCTCCTTGTCGGGGAGGTCCCGCACGTGCCCTTTCGAGGAATGGACCTCGAACCCCCGCCCCAGGTAGGCGGTGAGGGTACGGGCCTTGGTGGGCGATTCCACGATGACTACCCTTTTCCCTGTCATCGGCCGGTTCGACTCCTGCGGGATTATGGAAGCGGGGCTGGGGGACCGCAAGGGGTTGACACCGGGGGGGCCCCGGTGGCAGGATTGCCCTGAGGAGGTGATCCCCGATGAAAGGCCTGTGTGCGGCGGCCTTCTGGTTGGCCTTGGTGATCCCGGCAGCAGCCCAGGTGGTGATCAACGAGGTGGCCTGGGGAGGCACCGAGGCCTCCCCGTACGATGAGTGGATCGAGATCTACAACGCCTCCGATGAGCCGGTGGACCTCACGGGCTGGATACTGGCCTGGGAGGGGGTGACGATCCCCCTGGGGGAGGAGTCCGGGAACACGGTGTTCCTCAGGCGGTGGGTGATAGAGCCCCACGGTTACTTCCTGCTGGAACGGACGGCTGACGATACCGTGGTGGGGGTGGAGGCGGATCTAATCTACCGAGGGGCGCTCGCCAACCGGGGAGAGGTGCTGACGCTGGTCGACCCGGAGGGGAACGTGGTCTCCACTGCCAACGCGGGTTGTCCCGAGGGCTGGTGGGCCGGGACCAAGGGGGCGTCCATGGAGCGGGTCTCCCCCACCGCCCCGGACGGGCGGTTATTCTGGCGCACCGGGCTCCCCGGGGAGCTGCTGGACGCTGCCGGTGCCCCCATCCGGGGGACCCCGGGCGGGCCCAACCTGGCTTACCTCTCCTCCCCACGGGTGGAGCTGGCCCTGCCCGAGGGACCCCTTTCCGGCATTGTGACCTGGAGCTGGCAAGCGGTGGACCCGGACACCCCGGCGGGGGAGCTACAGGTGGGCCTGTACGTGTCCTATGACGGCGGGGCCACCCTGCAGCCGGTGGCGGAGGCCTTGCCGGCAAGCGGGAGCTACGATTGGGACACGACGGCTTGGGAGCCGGGGCCGGTGCTACTCGTGGTCAAGGCCGTGGATCCGGACGGCTTCTGGGGGGTGGCCGTGTTGGAGGCGGAGCTGGCCGGCTGACCACCGGGGGAAAAGGGAGGCCCCGGCGCTTCGCCGGGGCCTCAACGCCTTTAACCCCTCCGCTTAAACGGAGCCGATCAGTACTCCATGGGCGGGGTGGGCATGCTCTCCTTCTTCTCCTCCTTGATCTCCGCCACCAACGCCTCGGTGGTGAGGAGCATGCCGGCGATGGAGACCGCGTTCTGGAGCGCCGAACGCGTTACCTTGGTGGGGTCGATGATCCCGGCCTCGAACATGTCGGTGAACTTCTCCTGCACCACGTCGAAGCCCACCCCGGGCTTCTCCTGCTTCAGCTTCTCCACGATCACCGCGCCCTCCATACCGGCGTTCTCCGCCAGCTGCCGGGCCGGCTCTTCCAGCGCCCGCCGGAGGATCTGAACGCCCACCTTCTCATCGCCCTCAAGCTCCTTCTCCAGTTTCTCCAGGACCTTGGAGGCGTTGAGCAGGGCCACCCCACCGCCGGGCAGGATCCCCTCCTCCACCGCGGCCTTGGTGGCCTCTAGGGCGTCCTCCATGCGGTGCTTCTTCTCCTCCAGCTCGGTCTCGGTGGCGGCCCCCACCTTGATCACCGCCACCCCGCCGGCGAGCTTCGCCTTGCGCTCCTCCAGCTTCTCCCGGTCGTAGTCGGAGTCGGTGGTCTTGATCTGCTCGTTGATCTGTTCGATGCGGGCCTTGATGGCATTGGGATCGCCCTTGCCGCCGATGATGGTGGTGTCCTCGTGGGTCACCTTCACCTTCTCAGCCCGGCCCAGCATGTCCAGGGTGGTGTTCTTGATCTCCATGCCGGCGTCCTCGGCCACCACCACCCCGCCGGTGAGGATGGCGATGTCCTCCAGCATGGCCTTGCGGCGGTCACCGAACCCCGGCGCCTTGACGGCACAGGAGGTCAGGGTCCCCTTGAGCTTGTTCAAGACCAGCGTGGACAGCGCCTCCCCGGTCACGTCCTTGGCGATCACCAGGAGCGGCTTTCCGGATTGGGCCACCTTCTCCAGGAGCGGGATCAGCTCCATGGCGTTCTTCAGCTCCCGGTCGGTGATGAGGATGTAGGGGTTCTCCAGCACCACTTCCATCTTCTTGGGGTCGGTGACAAAATAGGGCGACAGGTATTCCCGGTCGAACCGCATCCCCTCCACCACTTCATAGTAGGTCTCGATGGTGTCGGAGTCCTCCACGGTGATCACGCCGTCCTCGCCCACCTCCTCCATGGCGTCGGCCACGATGCGACCGATATCGGGGTCGTTGGCGGAGATGGTGGCCACTTGGGCGGTCTCCTCCTTGGTGGTGAGGGTCTTGGCCATCTTCTTGAGCTCGTCCACTACCGCCTTGGCGCCCTTCTCGATGCCCCGCTTCAGGGCCATGGGGTTGGCACCGGCGGCCACCATCTTGAACCCCTCCTTGACCAGGGAGTGGGCCAGGATGGTGGCGGTGGTGGTGCCGTCCCCGGCCACGTCGTTGGTCTTGGAGGCCACCTCCTTGACGAGCTGGGCCCCCATGTTCTCGAACGGGTCCTTGTACTCCTGCTCCTCGGCGATGGTGACGCCGTCGTTCACGATGTCGGGGGAGCCGAACTTCTTCTCGATGCCGACGTTGCGGCCGCGGGGACCCAGGGTGACCCGGACCACGCTGGCCAGCTTCTCCACGCCGTCGAGGATCTTGCGCCTCGCCTCCTCGCCGAATATCACCTCTTTGGCCGCCATGGTCACCTCCTCACTCCTCGATCACTGCCAGGATGTCGTTGGACTTAACCAGCAGGTATTTCTCCTCGCCCATGCGGATCTCGGTGCCGGCATAGGCGGAGATCAGGACTTTATCGCCCTCTTTGACGTCGAACTTATCGGCGGTGCCGAGGGCCACCACCTCGCCGCGGACGGCCTTCTCGTCCTTGACGGACTCGGGCAGGACGATGCCGCCCGGGGTGCGGCGCTCTTCCTCCTCGATCTTCTTGACGAGGACGCGATTCCCCAGTGGTTTGACCTTCATCGAGCCACCTCCTCCCTG
>DQVA01000007.1 GCA_015661965.1 Candidatus Bipolaricaulota bacterium | reverse complement strand
GTGCCTGAACCAGCTCAGCGGGCGTTCGACTTCACCAGCTTCATCGTGGTGTCCGGTGCCCCGCCGGCTTACGGCACCTTGCAGGTGACCACCAACCCGCCGCTGGCCCGGCTGTATATCGACGGGGTGTTCCGCGGCTGGACCCCCAAGTCACTGAGCCTGGTCCAGGGGTTCCACGATGTGTTGATCCGCAAGGCGGGGTACCAGGACTACTCCGCCCGGGTGTACATCCGGGCCGGCCGCACCCGCACTCTGAACGTGACCCTCACCCCGCTGGCGGTGAACCAGCCGCCGGTGGCCCAGTTCACCTTCTCCCCCGCCAGTCCTCAGCCGGGGCAGTGGATCACCTTCGACGCCTCCAGCTCTTACGATACCGACGGGACGATCGCCAGCTATGAGTGGGACTTCAATGGCGACGGGACCTTCGACGCCATTGGGCAGCTCGTCTACTACCGGTTTATGGCCGGGGGCGCCTATCCGGTTACCTTGAAGGTCACCGACGACGACGCTGCCAGCGACCAGGTGACCCAAACCGTGGTGGTGGCCGCACCCAACCAGCCACCGGTGGCCCAATTTACCTTCTCTCCCGCTAGCCCGCAGCCGGGCCAGTGGATCCAGTTCGATGCCACGGCCTCCTACGATCCGGACGGTACCGTGACCGATTACCGCTGGGACTTCAACGCCGATGGGGTGAACGACGCCACCGGCCCGGTGGTCTACTACCGGTTCATGGCGGCCGGGGTATACCCGGTGAGGCTCCAGGTTATCGACGACGATGGGGTGACCGGACAGGTCGTCCAGCCGGTGACGGTGACCGCGCCGGTGGCGAACCAGCCGCCGGTGGCCCAATTCACAATTTCCCCTGCCGTTCCTCTCGTGGGCATGGCGGTCACGTTCGATGGCTCCGCCTCATACGATCCCGATGGGAGCATCGCCAGTTATCAATGGGATCTGGATGGAGACGGGGCGGTGGACCATTTCGGCCCGGTGGTGACCACCACCTACTACGCGCCGGGGGTATATACCGCTACCCTGTATGTGACCGACGACCAAGGTGCCACCTCCCAAGCTAGCCAGCCGGTGCAGGTGGTGCTGGCGGGCCCGCCTGGGATGCCGCCCATGGGCGGAGTGCCCGGCATCTACGTATGGGGGACCGACTCCTGGAACATCACGGTGAACGGTGCTTCCACCTGGACCACCGCCCATGCCTACCGGCTGGAGCTGCGCACCGACGGGGAGTTCGTCGGCGTCTCCACCGCCGCGGGACCGTCCCCGTTGGGGTTGATACCGGAGCCGGTCAGCGAGGGGTGGAGGATGGTGCTGGAAGGCTCAGTGACATCAAACCGGATCACCTACACGTTCCAGGTCAGGAACGCCAAGTCCATCCACTTCGACTTGCGACTTGACATCGACGGCGACGGGGACCTGGAGCGCTCGGCCGGGTTCGTCCATCTGCGGCAGCTTATGGTGAGCCCGCCCACGAACCCGTTCGTGATTGGGATCCCGGAGGGCTACACGGGCCCGTTCCTCCCCTCCATCAACTTCCGGGTCGGCCAGGCCTATGCCTACTCGGAGCACGTGAGGATCGTGTGGTACACCACCACCATCGAGGCCCTGGAGGGAGGCTCTTAGGCCTCCGCGGGAGCCGCGCTGGGGGCCCGGCCGCCGAGCAGGCGGCCGGGCCCCTTTTCGAGCGCCCCCTCCAGTTCCAATAGCCGCCGTTTCCACTCGGGGCCGGGGCCGAACCCACCCAGCTCCCCGCTAGCCCGTACCACCCGGTGACAGGGGATCAGGATCGGGACGGGGTTGGCCCCCACCGCCCCGCCCACGGCCCGGGCCGCCCGGGGATGCCCGATCCTGCTGGCGAGTTCCCCATAGCTCACCACCGTCCCATATGGCACCTTCCGCAGCTCCTCCCACACCGCCAGTTGAAACGGAGTGCCGGCCAGGGAGAGGGGCAGGGAGAACTCCCTGCGTTCCCCTTGGAAGAAGGCCTCCAGTTCCCGGGTCAGCCGGGTCAGCAGCTGAGAGCTTGTCGGCCGAGCCGCCGGACGGCGCCCGGGGAATTCAAGGCGGCAGATCCCATGCTCATCCCAGGCCGCGTGGAAGATCCCCCAACTCGTCCGCACCGCTCCCCAGTGCATGTTGAAAGCTTACCCCCTTTGGCCCGGCAGGAGGGCGTCCGTACAATGGCACGTCCATGAGGATCGTCTCGATCGGTTGGAACCTGGAAGGGCCGGGACTGGAGCGGGCGGAGTTGTTCTCCGCCGATTCCCTGGCCAGCTACGACGTGGTGCTCCTGGACCCCAGGGAGCTCCCCCGCCTCTGGCAGGGGCACGCCCAGCTGGAAGGGGATGGGCTGTGGCGGATTTACCCGGGGCGGGATTTGGGCCTGGCCCGGGCGTTGGAGCGGCTCTTCTCCCTGCGCCGGGGGGAGCTTTCCGACCTCCTCCAGAAGGGCGGGGGGTTGCTGGTGGTGCGGGTTCGAGCTGAGGCGGAACCGTTGGAGCTAGCGGGGAACCCGCCCCGGCGGATCACCCCTTATTCCTTGCTGCCCCACTTCTCCCTGGTGGCCGACCCCCATCACCTGGCCCTGCCCCAGGGGCTCAGGTTCCTGCCCCGTCGGGGGAGGGACATCTCCCGCGTGGATGCGGCCCACCCCCTCTCGCCTTATCTGGAGGCATTCCGGGGGCTGGGTTACGAGGCTGTATTGGCTAGTTCGCTGGGGGCACCACTTTCCGCGTTCGGCCGGGTACTGGCGGAAAACCGGGTCGGGGACGCGGTGGCCTGGGACTTGCCGGTGGGCGAGGGGCGGATCCTGTTTTTGCCTGCCTTTCCCGGGGCGGACCCTCGCCGGGCCGGGGAGCTCTTGCTACCTGCCTTGGCAGAGATCTTGGAGGTCCCCTCGCCCGAAGAAGGGCCGGACTGGCTCTCCCGTTACCCCCTTCCCGGGGAGGAGGAGCTCGCGGCGCGGCTTTCCCGGCTCAGGGGGAGACAGCAGCGGCTGGCCCAGGAGGCCCGGGCGATCGACCGAAAGCTGGGGAGGTTGGCCGGCCTGCGGGGGCTACTCCACCCCCGGGGGCTGGCCGGCCTCAAGGCAGCGGTGCGGCTGGCGCTGGAGCAATTGGGGGCCCAGGCCGTTTCAGCACAAGGCCGGTTCGTATCCGCCCGGGTGGGGAGGAGGGAGCTGCTCCTCCGGCCGGCCCTGGCCCCCTCCGGGCCGGTGGGGGCGGAGGCCTACCGAGAGCTCCTGCTGGAGCTGGACCGACTGAAAAACGAGGAGGGCCGGCGGGTGCATGGGGTGTTGGTGGCGGTGGCCGAACCCCGGCTGGACCCCAAGCGCCGCGGGCCTCAGTGGACGGAGGCGGTGCGCCGGGGCTGCGCCGAACACGGCATTACCCTCATTTCCGGCTGCCAGCTGTTCCAGGCCCTGCATTCCGCTCTGGCCGGGGGGCGGGCCGGTGAGGTGCTGAAGGCGCTGGCCGAGACCGAGGGCGAATGGCGGTTAAAGGCCTAAAGCAGGAGGTGTTTCGGGCCCGGCTGACGCGACTGCGGGACCATCTCTCCACGGAAAGGGCGGAGGCGGCTGTTATCTTCTCCCCCCGGGCCATCGCCTGGCTGAGCGGCTACTTCGCCCTCCCCACCGAGCGGCCCTTCGCCCTGGTGGTGCCCCGCAGGGGCGGGCCGTTCGCGTTCGTGCCGGGGGTGGAATGGGACGCTGCCACCAGCTGCCCGGTGATCGAGGAGGTATGGCGCTACTACGAATACCCTGGGCCGGTGCCGCCCCTTTCCTACCTCGCCCATCGGTTGGGAAAGTTAGGGCTGAAGAGCCTGATCGTGGACGCCCCGGGTTGGGGGCACCGCTGGGGCTATCAGGGCCCTGGCCTGGCGGAGCTCCTCCCCCAGGTGGAGATCAGGGTGGACCCAAAGCTCGTGGCGCGGAATTGGCGCCGGAAGTCCCCGGAGGAGATAGAGCTACTCCGGATCTCCGGGGAATGGGCGGACCGGGCCCATCGGATGTTGCAAGCCGCCCTCCGGCCCGGGGCCAGGGAGCTTACCCTATCCCTCTCCGTCACCGCCCGAGCCTCGGCGGAGTTCATGCGGGAGATGGAGGAGGGGTACGGAGGCTTCTCCCGGGGGGCCGCCCCGGTGCAAGTGGGGTTCATCTCCGGGGAGAGGACCGCTTTGCCACATGCCATGAGCCGGGATCGGGGGCTGAAGCGGGGGGATGTGATCATCACCGGGGTAGCGGTGTACGTATGGGGCTACTCGGTGGAGCTGGAGAGGACGCTGATTTTGGGGAAGCCCACTCCCGAACAGGCCCGCTATTTCGCGGCCATGCTGCGGGCCCAACAGGAGGGGCTGTCCGCCTGTGGCCCTGGCGTTCCCCTGCGGGAGGTGGACCGCCGGGTGCGGGAGGTCCTCCTCGCCGAAGGGCTGGGACGCTACCTTAGGCACCACACCGGCCACCATCTGGGCTGGGAGGGGCACGAGCCGCCCTACATCGACGCGTTCGCGGCCGGGGAGATGCGACCGGGCCAGGTGTTCTCCCTCGAACCCGGGGTGTACATCCCGGGGCGGGGGGGGTTCCGCCACTCGGACACCATCCTCATCACCGCAGCCGGGGCGGAACTGCTCACCCACTATCCCCGGGATCTCTCCTCCCTTACGGTGGAGAGGTAGATGGACTGGCTGGTGTTCCTGGTGGCCCTCCTGGAGATGCCGCTCGTGGCCTGGGGGGCCACCCTGTTCGCCCGGCGGCTGCGGGTGGGCCAATTCATCCGCCCCGAGGGGCCGGAAGGGCATGCGGCCAAGGCCGGTACCCCCACCATGGTGGGAGTGGTTCCCCTCCTCGCCCTCACCCTGGGGGCCGGGGTGCTGGCGGCGAGACGGCCAGGGCTCACCACCCAGCTGGGATTCGCCCTGGCGGCAACCTGGTTAGGGGGAGGGATCGGCCTGCTGGACGACCTCCTCTCCCAACGGCGCCGCTCCTCCCTGGGCCTTGCGCCGCTCCAAAAGCTGCTCCTGGGGTTGGGGGCGGCCGCCGTGCTGTTCCTCTTCTACCCGGCCTTGACCAGGATAGAGCTGGCGGTCCCCTTCTCCCGGCTGCGCCTTCCCCTCGCTTCCCTCCCCCCTTGGGCCGCCTTCTCCCTCATCCTGTTCGGCTTTTGGGGCACAACCCACGCCCTGAACCTCACCGATGGCCTGGACGGCCTCGCCCCTGGGGCCACGGCCATCGTGCTCCTCAGCCTCGCCTTCCTCGTGCGGGGGCAAGGGGAGCTGGCGGGACTGGCGCTCCTTTCCGCCGGGGCAGTAGCCGGTTTCCTGTGGGTGAACGCCTACCCGGCGGGGGCGTTCCTGGGGGACGTGGGCTCCCTGGGGCTGGGCGGGCTCGTGTTCGGGATCGCCTTTTCCGGGGGAGCAATCCTCCTCCTCCCCATCCTGGGAGGGCTGTTCGTCCTGGAGGCCTTGTCGGTGATCTTGCAGGTGCTTTCCTACAAGCTTACCGGAAAGCGCCTCCTCAAGATGTCTCCCCTGCACCATCACCTGGAGGCCGGGGAGGTCCCCTGGCCGTACCTCCTCCCGGGGGCGAACTGGCCGGAGCCCAAGGTGGTGGTGCGCCTTTGGCTTTTATCCGCCGCCTTCGTCGTCCTGGGGCTTTTGGCGGCCTCCTAATCGCCCCCGCCCAGGGCGGCGGCCACCTCCGGCAGTTCCTCGGCCCCCACCGGGATGGTGAGGCTCGCGCCGCGGAAGTCGTCCCCCACCGGCTCAGCCCT
>DQVA01000054.1 GCA_015661965.1 Candidatus Bipolaricaulota bacterium | reverse complement strand
CGGGATGAGGATCGCGGTGGTGGGGGCGGGGATCGTGGGGGCCCTGATCGCCCGGGAGATCTGCCGGTTCCAGGTGGAAGTGCTCCTGTTTGAGCGGGCCCCGGACGTGGGCTGGGGGGTGACCAAGGCCAATTCCGGGATCGTGCACGGCGGGTTTCACGACGAGCCGGGGACGCTGCGGGCCCGCTTCTGCGCGCCCGGCAACGCCCTGTTCGGGGAACTTTCCCGGGAGCTTGACTTCCCGTTCCGCCGCACCGGAGCCTGGGTACTCGCCTTCTCCCGGGCCGAGCTTTCCGTGCTGGAGAAGCTTCGGGAGCAGGGGGAGGAAAACGGCGCCCCCGGCCTTGAGATCCTTCCCCGGACCGAGGTCCTCGCCCGGGAGCCACATGTGAACACCCAGGTGGTGGCGGGCCTGTGGTCGCCCACGGTGGGGATCACCGAGCCCTGGGAGATCGCCATCGCCGCGGTGGAGAACGCGCGGGAAAACGGCCTGCAGCTCCACCTCGCAGAACCGGTGATCGGGATCGAACTTGCCGGGGGGAGGGTCATGGGGGTCCGTACCCCCCGCGGGGTCTACCCGGTGGACGCTGTGGTGAACGCGGCCGGGCTCCATGCGGACCGGGTGGCCCGGATGGCTGGACTGCGGGAGCCGCAGCTCTTCCCCCGCCGGGGGGAGTACGTGCTTTTGGATAAGGCCGCCTCCGGCCTTGTGAACTCGGTCCTGTTCCCCGCCCCCCGGGGGGAGTCCAAGGGGATCCTGGTGCTGCCCACGGTGGATGGAGGGGTGTTATTGGGGCCGACCGCCGCAGACCTGCCGGAAGGGGCCAGGGAGGCCACTGAGACCACCGCTTCCGGCCTCGCCCAGGTGGCAGAGGGGGCGAGGAGGTTGATCCCTGAGCTCCCGCTGCGCCACCTCATAAAGACGTTCGCCGGCCTCAGGCCCGAGTCGCCCGAGCGGGATTTCCTGCTGGGGCCCACCCCGATTGAGGGTTTCTATCAGGCCGCGGCCATGCGCTCGCCCGGGCTCACCGCCGCCCCGGCCATCGCCCGCTGGCTGGCTCATGAGGTTATCGCCCCGGAGCTGGGGCTGGCACGGAAGGACCAGTTCAACCCGTTCCGCCGGGGGATTCCCCACCCCGCCGAGCTCCCGCCGGGGGAATGGGAAGCCCTGATCCGGGAGGACCCCTGCTGGGGCAGGCTGGTGTGCTTCTGTAATCGGGTGACCGAGGGGGAGATCGTGGAGGCCATCCGGCGGGGGGCGCGCACCCTGGACGGGATCAAGTTCCGCACCCGGGCGGGCTTCGGCCGCTGCCAGGGGGGCTTTTGCACGGACAAGATCCTCCAGATCCTCTCCCGGGAGCTGGGGGTGCCTCCGGAGGGGATCTCCCAACACGGGCCGGGCTCGCCCCTGGTGGTGGGGAGGGTGCGGCCGTGAGGGCCCTCAAGGTGGACGTGCTGGTGATCGGGGGCGGGGCGGCGGGGCTGGCCGCTGCCACGGCCG
>DQVA01000093.1 GCA_015661965.1 Candidatus Bipolaricaulota bacterium | reverse complement strand
TTATTCGATCCCAGAGAAATCCTCAATTCATCGGAATTTGCTACCTATCCGGCTCCCGTTTGTCCCCCTGGTGAGAAGGGGGAACTGTGGGTAAGCTCCCTGCTACGGAAAGGAGGACCGGTGCGCCTATTGGAATGGCAGGGGAGGGAGATCTTCCAGCGGGCCGGGATCCCCGTGCCGCCGGGGGAGCTGGCGACAAGCCCGGAGGAGGCCCAAGCGGTGGCCGCCCGGCTGGGAGGGCCGGTGGTGCTCAAGGCCCAAGTGCCGGTGGGGGGGCGGGGCAAGGCCGGAGGGATCAAGCTGGCTGCAACCCCTGCCCAGGCGAGGGAGATAGCAAAAGACCTGCTTGGCACAAAGCTCAAGGGCGTACCGGTGGAGGTGCTGCTGGTAGTGAAGGCCACGGAGATCCGGTCTGAACACTATCTGGGGATCACCATCGACCGGAGCCCCCGGCAGCCGGTGCTGATCTATTCCCCCTCCGGGGGGGTGGACATCGAGGAGGTGGCCAAAATCCACCCCGCAAAGGTGGCCAAGGTCGCCATCCCCCCCTTGGAGGGGCTGTACCCGTTCCGCTTGCGTCGCCTGTTCTCGATCGCTCCCGCCGAACTGCGCCGGGAACTGTCAAGGATGGCGGTCAAACTCTACAGCGTGTTCCAGAAATACGAATGTAGCCTGGTGGAGATAAACCCGGTCGCGGAGACCGAGGCTGGCCTGTTGGCCCTGGATGCCAAGGTGATCATCGACGATGACCACCGTCCCGGGGACCAGTTCGCCGGGCTTTCGGAGGCGGCCGAGGATCCGTTGGAGGCGGAGGCGAAAGCGGCTGGCCTATCGTTCGTGCGGCTGGCTGGGGACATCGGCATCATCGGGAACGGGGCCGGGCTGGTGATGGCCACCTTGGACCTGGTGACCCTGGCCGGGGGACGGCCGGCCAACTTCCTGGACATCGGCGGTGGGGCCCGGGCGGAGCGGGTCCAGAAGGCCGTGGAGCTAGTCGCCCGCTCCGCACAGGCGAAGGTGCTGCTGGTGAACGTGTTCGGAGGGATCACCCGCTGTGACGAGGTGGCCCGGGGGATCGTGGAGGCGACCGGCGTGCTGGAGATACCGGTGGTGGTACGTCTTACCGGAACCAACGAGCGGGAAGGCAAGGAGATCCTGGCCCGGGCAGGGCTGGTGCCGGTGGACACCATGGAGGAAGGGGCCGCCAGGGCGGTGGCCCTGGCCAAGGGGGGAACATGAAGAAGCTGATCTTGATGTCGGCATTGGTCATCGGAGGCGTGGCCTGCTTGGGGGAGATCCCCGAGATCGTGCCGCTGGCCGAGGTGACGCCGGGGATGACCGGCTATGGGCTCACCGTGGTGGCGGGGGAGGAGCTATCCCAGTTCCAAGTGGAGGTGGTGGGGGTCATCGACCAGCCGGGCACGGCCAACGATTTCATCATCGTACGCGTGTGGGGGGACGCCATCGATCGCTCCGGGGGCATCGCCCAGGGGATGTCTGGCAGCCCGGTATACCTGGGGGGGAAGTTGGCTGGGGCCCTCTCCCGGGCCGCCCGCTGGTCCGCGGAGCCGGATCGCCCGCTGGGCCTGGTCACCCCTATTGAGACCATGCTCCCCGTGCTGGAGGAGGTGCGGGCATTGGTCCCGGAGGCCCCCCCACCCGGAGAACTGCCCCCGCCAAAAGAACTGGAGAAGCTGGGGATCGACATGATAGAGCTCTGTTCCACCCCCCCTACCGAACTCGCCCCCGGGGTGCTTTACTCCTGGCCGGTCCAATCCCCGCTGGTGGCCACCGGCCTCTCCCCCCGGGCGCTGGCGGTGCTCTCCCAAGGGGTGGAACTGGACCTTATGGACCACCCCTTCCTCAGGCTGAGGCCCAGCTGGCGCACCGGGATCCCGGGGCTGTCCGGCGCGGGGATAGGGAGGATCCAGGCCGTGCCTGCTGCCCCCCAAACCCCCTCCTTCACCGGGTTCGTGCCGGGCGGGCCGGTCGGGGTGGGGCTCCTCACCGGCGACGTGACCCTGGGGGCGCTGGGGACCGTCACCTTGGTGGACAGGGATGCGGTGCTCGCCTTCGGCCATCCGTTCCTGTTCACCGGCCGCACCGACTATTTCCTCACCTCCGCTTACATCTTCGCCACCGTGGCCGCCCTGGATGCCCCGTACAAGTTGGGCACCCTGGGGGAGAACCAAGGGGCCATCTTGGCCGACCGCTGGACAGCCATCGGCGGCCTACAAGGGCATGCCCCAAGGCCCATCGCCCTGAATTTCTCGGTCTGGGACGAGGTACGGGGGGTGGGAGAGGAGCTGTCCGCCCAGCTGGCGAGAGAACGGCGGTTAGAGGCGCTGCTCTTCTACCTGGCGGGCCTGGAGGCCACCGACCGGGCCCTGGATCGCATCGGCCCGGGCACGGCCGCCGTGCGCTACACCATCTTCGGGGAGGGGCTGCCGCGGCCACTCTCCCGTCACAACGTGTTCCTCTCCACCCAGGACATCGCCCTGTACGTCCCCCTTGAGGCTGCCATCGTGGCCGACATCCTGGAGTACAACGAGTTCGCCGAGCCGGGGCTCCTGTCCATCGCCCTGGACGCCAGCATCACCGACACCTTTTCCGCTACCCGCATCGTCGACCTGGAGGTGGACCAGGGGAGTTATGGGCCCGGGGATGTGCTCCGCTTCACCGTGTACCTCCAGGACTGGCGGGGGGAGCTCAGCACCTGGAGTGGAGAGCTGATAGTGCCACCGGACCTTGACACCCCCTACATAGAGGTGCGGGCCTATGGCGGACCACGCCCCCCCGAGAAGGGAGAGGGGTACCCGATCATCACTTCCCTCACCGAGCTCATCGACTACCTGGAGGGGGTGCCGGCCTTCGATACCTTGACGGTGGAACTGTTCGCCTTGGACCCTATCTCGGACATGATGGGCGAGCCCTGGCTTTATGGGGTGGGCGAGAGCTCTGTGTCCCTGGGTCGAACGGTGGTCTACGACCAGGTATCGCTGATCATCCCGTTCGGAGGCGGCTAAGGGGATGTGGGACCTGCGTGAGGCAGCCGAACAGCTGGGGGCCAAGCTCCTCCGCCCCCGGGAGCCCTATTCCGCGTCTGGGGCGGAGTGCGACTCCCGCAAGGTAGGCCCCGGGGACGTATTCGTGGCCATTCGGGGCCGTCGCCATGACGGGCATGACTTCCTGGGCGAGGCCTTCTCCCGCGGGGCGGTGGGGGCGCTGGTGGCCCACGATCCCGGGGAAGGCCACAACCTGATCCTGGTGGAGGATGTGGAGGACGCCCTGTGGAAACTGGCGGCCTGGCGCCGAGATCGGTTGCCTATCCCGTTTGTCGGCGTGGCCGGCTCGTTCGGGAAGACCACCACCAAGGAGCTCCTGGGGGCGGCGCTGGCGGTGCGATATCGCACCTTCCGGGCTCGAGAATCCTACAACTCCGAGATCGGAGTGCCCCTGGAAATCCTGTCCATCCCCAACGATGCCGAGATCGCGGTATTGGAGCTGGGGGAAGAGGCCCCGGGAGACATCGCCCGGCTCAATCAGTTGGTCCGTCCCTGGGCCGGGGTGATCACCGGGGCCGGGGAGGCGCATCTGGCTACCCTGGGCAACGTGACAGGGGTGGCCGACACCCTGTGGGAGCTGGCCGAGGCCATCCCGGAGGAGGGCGTGCTGGCGGTGTGTTGGGATTCCCCGGAGCTGCGGGCTCAGGCCAAAGGCTGCGCTGGGGTATGTCTTCGGTTCGGAAGCGGCCCGGAAGTGGACTTCTCCCCCCGGGAGGTGCGGGCAGATGATCCACAAGGGGTACGGTTTGTGGCCGTGACCCCGGAGGGGGAACTGGCGATCCAGCTCCAGCTCCTGGGGCGGCATGTGGCCACGCTGGCCTGCGGGGCGTTGGCGGCTGCCTGGGGGTTGGGGATCCCGGCTCAGGCCGCGGCGCAGGCTATGGCCAAGGTCCGCCCGTTGCCCCATCGCCTCCAGCTCCACCCCGCCCCATTCGGCTGGGTGCTGGACGATTGCTACAATGCCAACCCCCTCTCGACCCGGGCTGCCCTCTGGACGCTGGTGAACCTGAACCTGCCGGTGGAGACCCGGATGGCCCTCCTGGGGGACATGTTGGACCTGGGCCCGGAGGAGGAGAGGTATCACCGGGAGGTGGTGGAGGAGGCCCGCTGGCAGGGGGTGGACGCCCTGTTCGCCTACGGGCCCCGCATGTGCGCCGCCTTCTCCGCCTGGGAGGGACCAGGGGCGGGGGAGTCGGAGGACCTGGAAGCGCTGGTGGGCAAGATAAGGGAGGAGGCGGGGCGCTTGCCCAGCCTGATCCTGGTCAAAGGCTCCCGGGGGCTGGCCCTGGAACGGGCGGTGGAGGCACTGATCGCGGACTGACCGCCCTTTTTAACGCTCAGGCGAGAGGACATGTCCGGTCGGAACGGGACGTAGGGATGTAGCCCAAGTTACCCAGGCAGGGGACAAAGGCGCTGGGAAGCCAGAAATCGCCGCCGTATCCTGGTCAAGGGTGATCGGGGATGAAAAGAATCCTGGTTATGTGTGTCCTTTTGGCCCTGGCGGCCCCCGGGGCGCTGGCCGAGCGGCAGGAACGCGGTCCCATCTTGATCCGCTCCAACGCGGACTTCACCTACGAAAACGGGGTGATCGCCGGCCGGGGCCTGCCCGACGATCCCTTCATCATCGCCGGTTGGAAGATCGAGGAGATCGGAGCACAGTTCGGCATCCTCATTCAGGGTACCACCCTGCCGGTGGTGATCCGGGACGTGGAGATCTGCGGGGCGAGAGTGGCCGGGATCAAGGTCCTGGCCGCCAGAAACGTGCGGATCGAAAGCTGCCTGGTGCAGGGGTCAGCCCTGGGGATCAATGTGTTCATGTCGGAGGGAATACAGATCCGTGATACCACCGTGCGGGAGTGCGAGGACGCCTTGCATCTCTACTTCTCCCGCGAAATCGAACTCTCCAGCCTGTACATCTCGAAGAGCATCGTGGGTGCTTGGTTCACCAGCTCCCAAGGGGTGCTCCTCACCGGCTCCACCTTCTGGGAGTGTGATCTGGGGGTGAAGCTGGAGCTGGGGAGCGAGGGCAACCTAATCCACGGGAACTCCTTCCTGTCCTGCCGTATCCCGGCCGTGTCCGAGGGGGGGAACTCCTGGGACGACGGGGCGCGGGGCAACTACTGGGAGGGCTTTTCCGCGCCGGATGAGGACGGGGACGGAATCCTAGATCTGCCCTACACCATCGGCCCGGACGAAGATCGGTTCCCGTTGGCGGCCCCCCCGGAGGGGTGAGTCGCCTGCCAGATCGGTCCCGCGCGGCGAGCCAAGCGAGGCTGACCAGCGCGATCAGCTACCGGGAAAAGAGGCGCCAACAGGCGGCCAACCCCATCCCCCCGGCCAGAAAGCGGCGGGCCAGGAACCCAGGAGCCGCCCAAATTGGCGCCGATTACACGGGCACCGCCGCTGAATCATGCCGGCTCGCGACCTGGCTCTCAGGAAGACCTCCGACCTCTTCCCCGATCCCAACTGCACTCACGCCGAAATCTATGCCTGCGGGAGCTCCGCGGTGGGGGTATGGATTCCCTTTTCGGAGTCGAGGGAAGACAGCTTTTGCGGGAGCGGCTCCTCCCCTTCCCATCCCCGGGGTGGAGGGTCATCCTGGCGAAGGGAGATGTGGGGAGGATCCCCGGTCCGGAACATCCGGCCTTCTGTGCGTGGATGGGGGTGCGGATATGCTCAAGCAGAGGAAATGACCATTTAGTCCGCCGAAACCGGAACTCATCGTCCCCCTCGTCCTCGTGCCAGAGGGGAAACGCCCCCGCGATCGCCGGCCGTCTCGATGCCGAGAACCCACATCGCCCAATCTTAACCGAAGATCAGGGGAACAGATGAAACAGCCTCAACGCCCCCCAAAAGGCGGCGCCGTAGAGCCCGAGGAGCCCCAGCCCCGAAGCGATCCCCAGGGAGCTCCAGAGCCCGTCGCGGTAGAGGACCCCCAGCCCCGTGAGGAGTGCCGCCGCCGCGGGGAGGGTGTTGGTACCGGGATCATCATGAGCACCCCCATGGCGCACACCGTCGTCCCCCTACCCATGGCGTCCAGGAGCTCCCCCAGCTCCCTTTCCCCTCCCGCGAGGAGCTTGGAGAAACGGAGCCCCCCTCACCCATAGCCCAGGAACCCCCACCAGACGGGGCCGAGGAGGGACGTGAGCAGCACCGATACGGCGGTGATCAGCCCCCCAGCCAGGGCCATCTCCTTCACCTTGATGCCCCCGTGGCCGTAGGCGATGGCGTTGGGCGGGGTGCTCACGGGTAGGGCCATGGCCAGCGAGGCCGCCACCCCCACCCCGATCACCAGGAGGGCCTCCAGCCCCAGTCCCCTCCCCGCGCCCCCCACCACCGGGATGAGCAGGGCTGCGGTGGCGGTGTTGCTCATGAAGGTGGTGAGGAGGACCGTCAGGGAGAGGAAGATCAAAAGGGCCCCCGTGGGCCCCAACCCGCTGAAGGCCAGCCTCTCCACGATGTGCGCGCTGAGGCCACTCTCCCTCATCCCCACTCCCAGGGAAAGCCCGCCCCCTATAAGCACCAGCACATCCCACTGGATGCTCCGGAAGTCCCGCGTCCCCAGGAGCCCCCCGCCCAGGAGGAGGACGGCCGGGACCAGGGCGACGATGCCATCCGGGATACCGTGGATGCGCCCGGTGAGCCAGAGCGCCACCGTGAGCCCCCCGATCCCCAACACCGCCCACTCCCTGGGGGAGGGCCTCCCCGATGCGGGGATCTCCACGGGGAGCTCCCGCGCTTTGGGGCGAAAGAGCCCGTAGATCACCGCGGCGATCAGGAGGAGGTAGATGATCTGAAGCGGGATCGAGATGACCATCCAGTCCACGAAGCCGATGTCCACCCCCCGGTCCGCCAGGTAGCTTATGGCCATGGGGTTGGGGGTACTGCCCACCGGGGTGCCGATGCCGCCCACGTTGGCCGAGAAGGGGACGGACAGGAGGAGCCCCTTCCTGAAGCGATCCCCTTCCGGCAGGGAGGCGACCAGCGGGGCCACGATTGCCACCATGATGGCGGTGGTGGCGGTGTTGGAGAGCCACATGGAGAGGAAGGCGGTGGTGCCCATAACCCCCAGCATGACCGACAGGGGACGGTTCCCCACCCGGGAGACGATGGCCCGGGCGATGCGGCGGTCCAGACCGTACTTGCTCACCGCGGAGGAGAGCATGAACCCCCCGAGGAGGAGGGCCACCACGGGGTGGAAGAAGGGGGCCAGCGCCTCCCGCTGGTCCAGGACGCCGGCCACCACGGTGAGGAAGGGCACGGTCAGGGCGACGATGTAGATGGGGAAGGCCTCGGTGAGCCAGAGCCAGGCCACCCACACCAGGATGGCCAGCATCCTCCGGGCGGGGCCGGCGAGGTCCGGCGGGGCAAAAAAATAAACGCACCCGGCGATCGCCGTGCCCAGGGCAGTCTTGTACACAGCCGATCTGTGAACCACTGCTTGAGGATTTTAGCGTGCAAAACGAAGGTCCCAAGGTAGTGTCCCGGGAAGTGTGTCCGGCCTTGAGGCATGGTAGCCTTCCCACAAAAGAGAAGAGCTGGGCCGGGAAGTACCAGGAGCCGGTGGAAGGGTGGGTGAGAAATAGCTTCCATCCCAAGGCCATCCGCTTCTATCTTTACACGACGAACCGGCTGGAGCGTGACGGCGAAGCTGAACAGGCGGACCGAGGTGGTGCCGGCCTGTGTGGTCTAGAGAAGGCCGTCTGGCTCCGCGGAAATAGGGTCGGGAAGCTATCATGCCGCTCGGACACAATAAACGAGACGCTATCCCAAGGGATGGTATAACAAGCTCTAAAGTGGGGCAGCTCCAGGGATAGAAGGAGCAGAGCCTACCGACGACCGGACGGGCGCTACGGCCGAGGGTGATCGTCCATAAGACGGCAGGCCGCAGCCGGACGGACAGGGGAGCGAGGCCTATGCGGTGCCAACGAACCTACTGGTGACGGCAAATGAGCCGGGGGCTGCATCAATTATCTGGCACAGGTGCTAACGGCTGGGAGCTAAGCCTGCTTCCTTGAGCCAGCGCCCCAGTGGCCCAGTTCGCCTAGTCAACGTTCCATAAATGAATTTGGACCTGCCATGAGGAGATCCGGGTCACGGTGAGAAGGAAGTTCCCAGTTGGATCGAAGGACAAGTCGGCCAACCGAAGGCCCTCCTCCCGCTGCGCTCCCAAAATAGCTTTAAGGTCCAGTTGGGTCACCTCCCGGGCAGTGTCAAGATGCCAAACTCGTATCACCCCTTCGGCCGAGCCGAACGCGATGTATTTCCAGTTTGGGCTCACCTCTACCAAGCTCGTATCCTCCGGATATGGAACCTTTACCTCCTGAAGCCTCTCCCCCTCCGGACCATCCCATACCGACAGCAACAAGTACACCTCATGTTCCTCTAATCTGAAGAACTGCCCCGTGGGAAGAAACGCGACCGGCCCAGGGAAGACCCCGACCAAGCGACCGGTGAGCAACTCCCACACCGCGTGAGACCAAGGGGTTTGGGGAGATACCCCCACCAACCATCGGCCATCTGGGCTGAACTCCAAGGGGCTCATCCCCTCGGATCGGTGAAGCGACACCAGCCGTGAGCCAGTAGCGAGGTCCCACACCGTGATTTTCCCATCCGATCCGCTTCCGGCCAGAAATCTCCCGTCAGAGCTGAACGCGAGCAGGGAACCACGTTCAGGACCCCGAAATGAGATCAACCCATGATTTGTCTCGAGGTCCCACACCTGGAGGGTTCCGTCGTCTAGATAAGAAGCCAAAAGACGTCCATTTGGGCTAAGCGCGGGGAGACCGAGGAACCGCCGCAAGGCGGGTGCGGCGATGGACCCTATGACCTCACCCGTGTAAGGATCCCGAAGCTCGACCATCCACGGGTATGCCAAGCCTAAGACCGTCCAGTTGGCGTTCACCACAGGCCAGGGACCGATGGCCTCGGCGATCAGGCAATAGGAAAAGTGAGTACGAGGGGGGCATGAAAGGCGGCTCCACTCCGCTGTGGCTTGGACACGATCAGCAAAGATGCCCACCAGCAACCCTATTCCTGTCAGCGTCCACACAACCATACGCATCATTGCCCGTTGTCACCCCCCAACCGTTGAGGTACCGGTTCTCCGGGCGTGCAAGGGATCCAGAGGTTCTGGCGCTCAACGTCACAGTAACAACAAGGGGGAAGTGTGTCAAGCCTTTGACCTTTGGGGTCAGGCCTTTACTTTTGATGTGGCTGACTGTGCTGCCGCCATGGCCAGGCCGTTTCGATTAAAGTTTTCGGAGGCCGTTTACCACTTCACCTCCTGGGAAACGCCGGGCAGCCCATCCACTTGGACGACCAGGATCGCCTCGCGTTCCTGGAGGTCCTGGCCGAGGTGGTGGAACGCTATCGCTGGCGCTGCTACGCCTATTGCCTGATGGACAACCACTACCACCTGCTCATCGAAACCCCGGAAGCCAATCTCTCCCGGGGGATGCGGCAG